>CAIWVP010000184.1 GCA_903916195.1 uncultured Verrucomicrobiota bacterium
GCGCAAGGCTACTACCGGCTGATCCAGCGATGAACGCGGCCCGCAAGCCTAGCCGGTGGCGCGAGGTTCTCGCCGGGCGCGGAGCGCGGACGCCCTCGCTTGCCGCGCGGGCCAGCGGCCCGCGCTCCTGCGCGCTGGAGCGCGGGCGGCCCGCCCGCCCGCTGGCCTCGTCGGAGACGGCGGGCGTTGACGGGTTGCCCTGCGTCCCGGACGAAGTCCGTCTGCCCGGCGATCTCCGCGGTGCTCGGAGGCTCTCCTCCGCGGGGTGGCTGGTCCGAGTGACCGCCACGCGGACGAGGGCGTCCGCGTGGCGGTCCGAGCCGTTCACCGCTCCCCTCCACGCCGCGTTCACGCTCATCGAGCTGCTGCTGGTTATCGCCATCATCGCGGTCTTGGCGGCGTTGATCTTGCCGGGGCTCGCCCAGGCGCGGCAACGGGCCGAGGGCGTGGTGTGCCTGAGCAACCTCAAGCAGCTCCAACTCGCCTTCCAGCTCTACGCGGACGACAACCGCGGCGCGCTCACCGGCGTGGGCGGATATGTGGGTGAAACCAACGCCGTGAACTGGGTGCTCGGCTCGATGGTCCCGGAGTTGACCTCGTTTGACTTCTTCATCACCAACGCGCCGGCGCTGCTGCAGCCGGGGCCGGGCCGGCTCGGTCCCTACCTCAAGACCGCCGGCGTTTATCGCTGCCCCAGCGACCGCAGCCGGATGCTCAAGGGCAACAAGGGCGCGCCGCGGGTGCGGAGCTACTCGATGAACCAGTGGTTCACCACGAATCTCCTGACACTGCAGGAGGGGATCCTGCAGTTCAAACACCAGGACGATTTCAACAAGAAGGCGGCGGCGGAGACCTACGTGTTCGTGGACGAGCATGCCGCGACCATCACCTGGTCCGCGTTCGGTTTCCGCTACGACTCCGGACCCGACGGCTACTGGGCCGGTGGGCTGCCGAGCAGCCGGCACGGTCGGTCGGGCACCTTGAGCTTCGGCGACGGCCATGTGGAGATGCACAAGTGGCGCGACGAGCGCACCATGCCGGCCGACCTCCACGGCTGGAGGGACTGGGGCTACCGCGTCTGGCTGGCGGAGGGCAGCCAAGACTACCACTGTATGTACGACCGCACCACCCAGTGGAACCCCGGCTGGCCCAAGTTCCGGGAGTGAAGGGGTGCCCTCCCCGCAGGGTGCGATCGGAAGTGGCGGACAGGCTTTCCAGCCTGCCGAATTGCGCGGCTGTGCGGGACACTTAGGATGTCCATGATGTTCTGGGGACTGGCAGTCCCCGAAACCGGCCGGCTCGACAGCCTGCCCTACGAACCCAAGGCCAGTCTGCGCTACGGGTGTCCGCCACTTCCGATCACACCTCGGACGGAAGCGCGGATTGCGCTGCGGCGCGGAATCCGTCTGATTACCGCCGTCCACCATAGCGTCCGAAGTCTCCGCCGACCATGACCTCCGCATCCACGATCGACCGCCGCCAGTTCATCCGGACCGCCACCGTTGCCGGCGCGGCCTTCACCGCGGCCCCGTTCATCCGGGCGGCCGATCCGGCCCGGAAGTTCCGCACCGCGCTCATCGGCTCCGGCTGGTGGGGCAAGAACATCCTGCGCGAGGCCATCGCCGGCGGACGCGTGAAGGTCGTGGCGCTGTGCGACGCCGACAGCGACGTCCGCGAGTTGGCCGCCAACGAGGTCGAGGGGCTCAACGGCGACAAGCCCAAGACCTACCTCGACCATCGCGAGATGCTGGCGAAGGAGAAGCCCGAGGTCGTCATCATCGCCACGCCGGACCATTGGCACGCGCTCCAGACCATCGACGCGGTGAAGGCCGGCGCGCACGTCTTCGTGGAGAAGCCCACGGGCCACACCATCGACGAGAGCAAGGCGATGCTCCGCGCCGCGCGGGAGAGCGGCCGCGTGGTCCAGGTGGGGTTGCACCGGCGGATCGGGCCGCACCACGTCAGCGGCATGAAGTTCCTCAAGTCCGGCGCGGTCGGCGACGTCGGCATGGTCCGGCTCTTCGCGCACGGCGGCGGCGGCCGCGAGAACCCCGCGCCGAACGCCAAGGTCCCCAAGACGCTCGATTGGGACCGCTGGTGCGGGCCGGCGCCGATGCGGCCCTTCAACAAGCGCATCCATCCCGGCGGCTGGCGGCAGTTCCTCGACTACGGCAACGGCCAGCTCGGGGATTGGGGCGTCCATTGGCTCGACCAGGTGCTCTGGTGGAGCGGTGAGAAATATCCCAAGCGCGTGTATTCCACGATGGGCCGTCCGGTCGCCGGACCTGCGGTGCTCAACGACCACGAGCAGACCACCGATGCGCCCGACCACCAGATCGCGGTGTACGAGTTCGAGCAGTTCACCTGCACCTGGGAGCACCGACGCTTCGCCGAGAACAACGCGGAGAAGCACCGTGTCGGCGCCTACTTCTATGGCGCGAAAGGCACGCTGCACATCGGATGGCAGGACGGGTGGACGTTCTATCCGACCGATGGCAACGCGTCGGTGGTCCACGAGGATTCCCAACTGCAACAACCCGACGGCCACAACCTCAAGCTCCTCTGGGCGGATTTCATGGCCGCCATCGACGACGGACGGAAGGGCGTGGCCAGCATCGAGATCGCCCACCGGTCCTCGGTGCTGCCGCTTCTCGGCATGATCTCCGCGAGGGTGGGCCGCAGCATCGAGTGGGACGGAGCGACCGAGCAGATCATCGGGGATCCTGCGGCCAGCCGCTTGATGAGGCGGCCCTATCGAGGCCCTTGGACCTATCCCGAGGTGTGACCGTGCCTGGCCGGGTGGGCGGACTTACCGGTCCGCCCGCGGTGTGAGGAGTCCGGGAGCGCTCATCTCTCGCCATGGCGGGCCGCATCGCCGGTCGGAGACTTTTGAAAGGGCTGGTTTTGACGCGGACCCGGTACCCGGCTAAGCCTCTATCTCGTTGGCGGCGTCGCCTCGGTCTGCTGCCCGCTCGGTCTGGTCCCTACTCGGATGAATCTGTTCGCCCAGACGAAGGCTCTTGTCCCGGACTCCCCGTTCGGGGGGCCGCTGACCCGCTCACCCGTCGCTCCGGCCGGCAAACACTCCGGTGATTCCTACGGCCGCCGACAAGCGGGAGTGGTCGCGGCGGCCATGGTCCTGGCCATGGTGTCCCCGATGCCGCTGCACGCTTCATCGGTCACGGCGCAGCGATGCCGGGTCGAGGGACCGGTGACCGTCGCGGTCGTCGATGGCGCCCCGGAGTTGCGATGGACCACGGCCGGAGAATTCGGTGTGGTCGGGTTCGATCTGCTCGGCACGGCGCGGTCGGCTCCGCTGAACGGCTCGTTGGTCCTCGCGTCGAACACCCCCGCCGGTGCGCGTTACGCGGTGTCTTGTCCTTGGGATGCCGGGGCCTCGGAGGTGGTCGTCCGCGTCTGGACGACCGATGGTTCCTTCACCGACCACACCTTCGAGGTCCAGCCTGAGCGGCCTCCGGTCCTGCGGTCCGTCGCGGTCCCGGCACTTGCCTCGGCGCCGGTGCCCCAGAAGGCCGCTGCTTCGCGTCCGGCGAACCGGCCGACCAAGAGCGGTGTCCCGGTGGTCGTCTCCGTGGATATCCGCACGACCCGCGCCGGCGTTTGCTTCATCGGGTACGACGAGCTCGCGGAGGCGTTCCAGCTGCCGGTCGAGGAGATCGTCCGGCGTGCCGGAAAGGGCGGTTTGGCGTTGCGCCAACAAGGCGTGCTGGTCCCGAGCTTGGGCGATGCCACCACGGGCGGACGCTACTTCTTCACCCCGCGGATCGAATCGCTCTATTTCGCCGGCAACGTCACCCAGGCAAGTTTCGAGGAGACGCCTCCGATGACGTCGCTCCGACAGCCGGCGGGTCTCGCGTCCGGTCGCACGGATGCGCGTGGCCGGACGACGGTGGAACAGAACTTCCAAGGCGTGCCCACCCTGCCCGGGGCTGCTGACGACGATTTCTGGGTGTGGGATGTTTTCTTGGGCAACCATCCGTCCTTCGGGACACGTCGTTACCCGTTCGACCTCGCCGGTCTTGTGCAAGGCAACGGTATCACCGTCGTCGAGGTTGAGATCATCTCCACGAGCGTCGCGCAGCATGGTTTCGGCGTGTCGTTGAACGGTCACGCATTGGGCAGCGAGACATGGTCGGGACCCGAGCGCCGCCGATTGCGTCTGGACGCCGAGGCCTCGTGGCTGCAGGCGGCGGGGAACATCCTAGAGATCAGCAGCACCGGTGACCGCACCAGCTTGGCCTATCTGGACCGGTTCCGGGTGGAGCATCCGCGCGCGCTGAGGCCAACCGACACGCCCGTCCTCTTCTCCGCGACCGACGATGCCGTCCTAGAAGCGAGCGGTCCGCCCGGATCCACCGTCGAGGTCTGGGACGTCACGGCTCCGGCGCGACCGATCCGGTTGGAAGGGGCCGACCCCGCCGCGGATCCGGCGACGCTCCGGTTCACCGGTTCACCGGGACACGACTACGTGACGTTTCTCCGCGGAGCGGCGGACCGACCGGACGCGCTGAGGGCGTTCGGTCCAGACGAGCTCCGGACGAACGGCGCCGGCGCCGAGTACCTGCTCATCGCCCCGGACCCGCTGGTCGACGCGGCCGGCATCCTTGCGGGCCGGAGATCGGCACAGGGTCTGTCCGCGTGGGTGGTGCCGCTCGCCCGGATCCAACACGAGTTCGGCTTCGGTATCCCGACCCCGGAAGCTTTGGCCCGGTTCCTCGATTTCACCGTGTCCGCCCACCCTGGGTCCGTCTGGACGTCCAGCCCCCGCTACGCGGTGCTGATCGGGGACGGCACCTATGATTATCGGGGGTATCTTGGCCAGACCGACAACCTCGTCCCGCCTCTGATGACCATGACGCACTTCGGTCGCGCGGTGAGCGACGTGCTGTTCGGGGACCCGGACCGCGACGGGCGCCCGGAGATCGCCATCGGCAGGCTGCCGGTCCACACCGAGGAGGAACTGCTCCGCGTCATCGGGCAGATGGACGACTACAGCTCGCGCACCGTCGACCGGCCCAAGGCGTTGCTCCTGGCCGACCGTCCTGATGAAGGAGGCGGGTTCATCGCCAACGCCGAAGAGTTGGGGAGCCGGTTGGACGGGCCCTTCTCCGTGGAGAAGATCCTCAACGACGCCTCGGACCTGCCGATCGTCCGTGACCGCCTGATGCAAGGCTTGGCCGGCGGTGTGAGCTTGTTCAACTACGTCGGCCACGGCGGACGCGACCGCCTCGGATCCGGCTATCTGACCGCGGACGAGGTCGGGACGGTCGACTTTGGACCACAACAGCCGCTGGTCGTGGCGATGACCTGTGCCGCCGGCCAGTTCGGGCTGCCGGGCACCACCTGTCTCGGCGAGGCGTTGTTGTCGCGGACCGGACGCGGGCCGGTCGCCGTGTGGTCGCCGAGCGGTTTCTCGATCGATTTCCAGGCGCATCAATTGAACCTGCTGCTTGCGGACGAATTGTCCCGGCAGCCGGTCGGCACCCGGCTGGGCGACACGCTGAAGCGGACGATCACCGCCTACCACGACATCGGCGGCGACCCGGTGAGCCCGACCCTCTACAACTTGCTCGGCGACCCTGCGCTGCCGCTCAACTTCGGGGCGCGGCCCTTGCGGTTGTCGGCCCGGGTCGAAGGGGATGGCCTGCGGCTGGGGTTGTCCGGCACACCGGGCAAGACCTATCGCGTGGAGGTGAGCGATCGGATCGATCCTCCGGCGTGGCGCCCGTTGCGCGGGATGACCACCGACGCCTCGGGGAACGCCGATTCCACGCAGACCTTGCCGGCCGGTCCGGAGCCGCGATTTTTTCGCGTGGTGCCCGCGCCTTGAACGTCCGCTCGCCCGATTGATACCCCGATGAACTCCTCCGATGGAAGAAACGGCGGCGGGCCGCTGCCCCTGACCGACGACCTCCGCCTGCACGGCCGCGGCGACAAGAAGCTCCTGGTCGCTTCGGTCGTGCTGCTGGTGGTGTCGACAGCGGCGATCTTCGCGGTGCGCCCGGTCTACCGGCACCACAAGACGGAGCGCGCGAAGACCATCGCCCGGGTGATCACCGGACTGCTGGATGCGGGCGCCGGCACCAACAGCTTGAAGGAGGTCCGCTTGATGATCGGGCTCGCTCCCGGCGAAGAAACGGTGCTGCGGGCCGCGGCGCGCTATTGCACCACCAACCGTTTGCCGGAGGCGGTGACCTACTGGGCGATGTTGCTGGAATCGTTCCCCGGCACGCGCGAGGACCATCTGGCCAGCTCCCGGATCGCGATGGACCTCGGCCGCTACGAGGTCGCCACCCGCGAGCTCGGCAAGCTCTTGCAGCGTCCGGGCGGCGATGTCGACGCGGCCCGGTTGGCCTTGCGCCTCTCGCTCAAGCGGGGTGTCTGGGACTTCGCGGTCCGCATGGCCGACCACGTGCTCGAACTCACGCCGGGCGATGCGCAGACCGAGGTCTGGCGGGCGTTGGCCTTGATCCGGTCCCGGCAAGCGGCGCGGGTCGAGGAGGCGAAAGGCACGCTGCTCGCGCTGCTCGTGCGGCCCGGGGCGCCGTGGCGGGAAGCGGCCGACGCGCTGCTTGAAGCGCCCGTCCTCACCCGGGCCGAGGCCGGGATCATCCGCCGCCGCGCGACCGGGATCGAGCCCGCCGGCGTCGAGGACCGGTTACGGATCCTGACCCTGGATTGGCTGCTGGATCCCGGACAGAGGACGCGGACCGTCCAGCAGGCGCTCGGGATCGCCGGTGCGGCAGATCAGCCGGCGGACCTCGACCTGTCCGGTCGGTGGCTCATCGAGCATGAGGCGTCCGAGGCGCTGCTGGGTCGGTTCCCGCTCGAGGCCTGCAAAGGCGACAAGGTGAAGATGCGGATCCACATCCTGGCGCTGGCCAAGCTCGGGCGATGGGACGAGGTCTCGGACGTGGCCCGCCTCCTGGACACCGGCCTTGAACCGCACATCGCCACCGTGATGGTCGTGGCCGCGGCCCGCTCGCGGCCGAAGGCGAAGGACGAGACCGATGCCAAGGCCGTCCTGGCCGACCGCCAGCTCACGGTCCCGGACCTCGCCGCTGCGGCGCAATTGGCGGAAGAGCACGGGCTCAACGAAGCGGCCATCTATCTGCTCGAGTTCCTGCTCGACGATCCCGCCACGATGCCCGAGGCGGCGAACCATATCCTCATGCTCGCCGATCGCGTGGACCGTCTCGCCCTGCGGCGGCGCGCGCTCGACCGGCTCGTGAACGCGTTCCCCAAGGATGCTTCCGCGCTCCAGCAACTGGGCTACGTCGAGGCGGTCCTCGGCGGCGGCGACCAGGACGTCGTGGAGCGGGTCGGACGCCTGCCGGGCGCGGAGACCAACCCGTTCTCCCAGCTGGTGCTCGCTTTCGGCGAGATCCGCCGAGGACTGGGCGAACAAGCGCTCGCGCGACTCGCCAAGGTGTCCCCGCCGGACGAGGCCGTGGACCCTCGGGTCCACCTCGCCTACGCGGCCGCCAGCGGGCTCGCCAACGATCCCCGCGGCGCGAAGCGCCACGCCCTGCTCGCCGACCAAGGCCGTTTGAAGCTCGAAGAGCGGGCGCTCATCAGCCGCTGGCTTCCGGACAAGGAGCGTTGACCCGGGCCGTCGCGGCCGGTCTTTCTCGCGCCGGTCAAGGCGAGACGGTCACGTCCAAGAGGTACGCGTGCGTGGCCGCGGCCTTCTCGGTGACGCTCGACAACGCGATGAGATAGCGGCCGGTCGCGGTCGCACGGAACTGGACCGCCGGATCGCGTCCGACCGAATCGTCGTTCGTCGCGAGGATCTGTCCCTTGTCGGAGTAGAGCGTGAGCGATCCATCGAGCGTCCCGCCGAGACGTTCCGCGCGGACCTCCGCCCGCAACGTGCGCCCCGCTTCGACCTGCACCGCGAAGACATCGACATCGTTGGGGTCCGCGATGAGGCCGCGGACGGTCTGGCCGGGCTGGATCTCCTGCGCGTCTCGGAAACCGTTGTCCGGCTCCTTCTCCGCCACGAGCCGGCCGGCCGGCACCATCGCGACGGGGTGCGGCGCGCTGTCGCCGAGCGCGGAGGTCACCACCATCTCGAACCCGGGCGCGGCGATGGCCGGCGCGACGAACTCCACGACAAGCTTCTGGTCGCCGACCTTCGTGGCGTCGAATCCATCCAGCTTCCCTCCGGGCTCGCGTGCCGTGATCCTCGCCTCGAGGGTCTCGGCCGCACCGATGAAGCGCACGCGCGTGGCGTTGGTGAGGTCGAGACCGCGGACCGTGAGCTGGTTCGTGGTGCCGGCCTCGATGCCGAGCGGGAGCACGACGACGACTTTCGGCGGGCCGGGCTTCTTCTCGTCCGGCTTCTTGTCCTCGGCGAAGGCGCTGGAGAGGAACACCCAAGACGCGAAGACGTGGAGCACGAAGCGGAGCCCGGTCCTCATCGCGGGCCGGGTTGTCGCCGGTCTTCCGTCATCCTGTGCGTTCACGTGTAGAGGTCGTCGACCGGGTTGCCCTCGTCGAGGATGAGCGTGGGCCGGCCTTCCGGCGTGACGATCACCCGTTGCGGATCGATGCCGAGGGCCTCGTAGACGGTCCAGCATACGTCGGGCGGACGGACCGGGCGGTCCGTGACGAAGGCGCCGTCCTTGTCGGTCGCGCCGATGACCTTGCCACCGCGCACGCCGGCACCGGCGAAGAGCAGCGAGCCCGCTCGTCCCCAGTGGTCGCGGCCCGCGTCTTTGTTCACCTTCGGCGTGCGGCCGAACTCGCCCATGACGACGATGAGCGTGTCCTTGATCGAGCCGCGCGCGGTCATGTCCTCGATGAGCGCGCTCAGTCCTTGGTCGAACACGGGCAGCTTCTTGTCGAGGTTGTCGAAGATCTTCGCGTGGTGGTCCCAGCCGCCGAAGTTGACCGTCACGAACCGCACGCCGCGCTCGACGAGCCTCCGGGCGAGCAGGCAGCTCTGGCCGAACTCGTGGTGGCCGTAGGTGTCGCGCAAGGCCTGCGTCTCGCGGTCCACGGCGAAGGCATCCTGCGCCTCGGGCGAGAGCACCATCTCGGCGGCCTTCTGCGCGAACTCGTCGTAGGTCGCGATCTGGTCGTTGCCCTTGATGTGCGCCGACAAGGTGTCCACCGCCTCGAGCAGCGATCGCCGGCGCTCGAGCGCGACCGGCGTCATCGGCGCCCGGCACGACAGGTCGCGCACCTTCCAGTCCTTGGCGTCCGGGTTGCCGGCCTTGAACGATTCGTAGCGCCCGCCCAACCAGGCGCTCTTGCCGAGTTCCCAGGTGAACGCCGGGTTCTTCGGCACGGCGACATAGGGCGGCAACTTGCCGGCGAAACCGGTCTCGTGCGCGACCACGGCACCCATCGCCGGATGGTCGCCGAACGGCGAGCCGAACTTGCCGGACATCACCCAGTTCGTCGCCGTCTCATGGTGGTCGTTCTCATGCGTGCCGGACCGGACGAGGCAGACCTTGTCCATCGTGCGCGCCATCTTCGGCAGCAGGTTGCCGACCTTGAGGCCGGTGACGCTGGTGGCGATCTCGGTGTACTTGCCACGGATCTCCTCGATGGCGCGGGGTTTGAGGTCGAAGGTGTCGTGGTGCGAGAGCCCGCCGCCGAGATAGACGAGCAGCACGGACTTCGCGCGCGGGGCTTTCCGAGGGACGGCCCTGGGCACGGCCGCAGCGGCCTTCTCCAAGGCCAACAGGTCGGCCAGCGAGAACCCGAGCGGGGCCAACGCGCCGACGCGCAAGAAATCGCGGCGCGTGACGCCGCTGCACAACTTCGAGCGCCGGTGGGAGAGCGATATGTCGAGCATAAGCCTTTGGTCAGAGGCCGCGTTCCATCCAGTAGCCGGGCCGGCGACAGCCATGCGCCACGGCCAGAACGAAAAGATTGGCAGAATCAAACCGATAGATGAGCCGGTGAGGAAAGCGGCGGACGGCCCTGCGTCGGCGCCCGGCGGGATCCACTGCACCCAGCGCCGGCTGGCGTTGGACTTGCCTCGCCGTCATCTCGACCGCATCAAGAAAACGCGCTCCCAAACCTGGGACGCGACGGTCGTGATATTGAGCAGCGGCAATCATCTCGGCGAGCGCGTCAGGATGAAATCGAACTTCCATCAGCGGAGCAGTGAAGCACGGGCGCGCGAAAAAGCTTCATCCACCGGCACGGCGGCGACGGTCCCGGCCCGGATTTCCTGCCAGCGTCGGTCAGCGACTGCATTCCACTCGGCTTCGATCACCGGGTCGCTCTCGCTCTCCAGACTTTGCGCGAGCCAGTCCGCCAAAAAGGCCCGGGAACTGGCCGGCAGCCGTCCAAGTTGATGCGTTAGCTGTTCGATTTCCGCACTCATGTGAGCAAGCTGTTGTAAGCGAGCAAAAGCTTCAATGGTTGAAGGCGAACTCCTTCGCGTTCAGCAGCGCCCAGAAGAGGTCCGGCAGCGCCTCCTCCGCCTTCTCCGCGCCGAGCTTCGCGACCAGGCCGTCCCGTTCTGCGGTCGTCGGTCGCCGGTTCAGGGCCGCCAGATAGAGCTCCTCCACGATCTCCGGCGTGGACGCGTCGCGTTTCATCAGGTCCTTCAACCGGCCTTCCGGCGAACGGATCTTCTTCGTGAGCTCTTCTCCGTTCTGGAGATGGAGCAGCTGCGGCAAGGTCACCGAGCCGCTGCGTTCGCACGCGCAGGCGGTCACGCGCTCGCTGCGGCCGAAGAGCGAGAGGAAGTAGCTGCCCACTCCCGGCTCCGGCAGCTGGATGGCGCGCAGGCCGACCGGTTGGCCATCGAACGTGTCGGGCACGCCGGTCGCCGCGCTCACCGCGTCGGCCATCACCTCGGCCGGCAGACGGCGCGCGTAATAGTGCGAGTAGAAACGCGTCTCGGCCTGGTTGCCCGGCAGCGTCCGCGAGCTGAGCTGGTAGGTCCGCGAGTTCAGGATCAGTCGCATGACGTGCCGCAGGTCGTGGCCGCCGGCGACGAACTCGCGGCGCAGCAGGTCCCAGAGCTCGGGATTCGACGGCGGGTTGCTCGCGCGCAGGTCGTCCACCGGCTCGACCAGGCCGACGCCGAGGAAGTGCTTCCACAGGCGGTTCACCATCGCGCCGGAGAAGTAAGCGTTGTCCGGGGCGGTGATCCAATCGGCCAGCACGGCGCGCGGGTCGGTGTCGACGCCGAAGCTCATCGCCTTGCGGTCGAGCGGACGCGCCTCCATCTCGCGGTGCGTGCGCGGCTGGCGGGTGCTGGGCCGGCGTTGCCGGATCTCCGCCAGCTCGCGCTTCTTGTCGGCGAACTCGCGCTTGCGGTCGACGAACCCCTTCTTCGCGGCGTCGGTGTCCTTGCCTTCGGCCTGCAGCAGCTTCGCCTCGGCGTCCTTCAGCTTCTTCTCCGCTTCGGCGAGCTGTTTATGCCGTTCGCGCTCGTCGCGGCTCTGGGCGAACAGCGCGGTCGCGCCGTCCTTCGGTTCCTTGCGGTCGAGCGTGGTCTTCCCGAAGAACGCGGCGAAATGGTAGAAATCGTCCTGCGTGTAGCGCTCGAGCGGATGGTTGTGGCAGCGGGCGCAGCCGATCCGCGTGCCGAGGAACGCCTGCGCCACGGCGTCGGTGACCTCGCTCTCGGTCGGGTTCTTCTCACCGATCAGGTAGGTGTAGTAGCCGATCTGTGGCGAACCGACCGAATCGCCGCTCGCCGTGAGCACGTCGCGCACGAGCGCGTCCCACGGGCGGTCGGCCGCGACCTGGTCGCGCAGCCACGCGTGGAAGGCCCGGACGTTCTTCGCGCCGCGGACGTCGTGGTCGCGCTCCTTGCGGTTCTGGAACAGGTCGGCGAGCTGGAGCGTCCAGTAATCGGTGAACTCGGGCCGCTGGAGCAACGCGTCCACCCGCCGCGCCCGCTTGTCCTTCGCGGTGTCGCCGAGGAAGGCGCGGACCTCCGCCGCGGTCGGCAACGTGCCGATGACATCGAGCATCGCGCGCCGGAGGAAGGTGGCGTCGTCGCAGCGCGGCGAGGGCGGGATGCGCAGGGCCTTCAGCTTCGCGAAGACAGGACCGTCCACCGCGTTCTGGCCGCGGGCGAACTTCCAGTCCTCGATGACGTTCGTCGCCGGGATGGTGATGCGCACCACCTCGACCTGGCCTTGGAAGTGCGCCCGCACCGACGTCGCGCCCGGTCGGACGGCCTTCACCAGACCGTCCGGCGTCACCGTCACCGTCGTCTCGTCGTTCGAGAAGAACTGCGCGAGCCAGGTCACGTCGCGGATCCGTCCGTCCGGCCAATGCGCCCGCGCGAGCAGTTGTTGTGCATCGCCGGGGCGCAACGTCCTGGACGAGGACATCGCGCCGTCGCCCGGAGCCGGGACGCCGCTGAGGATCTCCAACCGCGCGGCATCGGCCTCCTGGTCCGCCGGCAAAGGACCGGGCGCCCGCGCGGCGATCCAGGCCGCGAGCGTGCGGTGGTGGCGCGAACCTTCCGCGAAACGGACCTTGCCCTCGTGCGCCACCAGCCCGAGGGGCTTCGTGAGCAGCAGCGATTCTTCGGGCGCCGCCGGGTTGATCCGCCGGGCGGCGATGTCGTCGGTGAGCCAGCCGAAATCGAGTTCCGGCGCGTAGCCGCGGAGCGAGAGCTTGAAGCCGTTCTGGCCGGCGAGCTTCCCGTGGCAGGCGCCCATGTTGCAGCCCGTGCGCGTGAGCACCGGCTCGATGTCCTGCCGGAACGAAGGCGCGGAGACCGTCGCCGCGCCCGCCACGCTGACCGCGACCCGGTTGGTCAGGCCCGCGGCGATCGTCCAGACCTCCGCTGCGCCGTCGCCGACCGGCCGGACGTTTCCCCGCGCATCCACCGACAGGACCTTCTCGTCGGATGACACGAACCGCGCCGTGCGCGTCAGGTCTTCGGTATGGTCGTCCCTCGTCCGGCTCACCAGCAGACCGTGGGCGTCGTCCGAGCCGCGCAGCGCGATGCGCTCCGGCAGCGTCCGGAGCGTCCCGTCCGCCGATGCGGCGACGGACAGCAGCGCCGCCGCCGCGAGGAGCGGCAGGCGACCGGCACGCGGGCGCGATGGATTGAGACGGGGCACAGGGGGGATGATGGCCCCGGATGGACCGCCATCTGAAGCCCAAATTCACACAGGATCGCGGACGATGTCGTCGGCCGTGCCGGGGCGGATCTTTCTCGCGGGCCGCCGCCGCGTTTTCCCGTTCCGCCCGGCAAAGCAACTGCTAGCCTGCGGCACCACAAGCTATGGAACTTCTCCGAGGTATACTCAAAGCCGCCGTCGAAGGCGGCGCGTCCGACATCCACATCAAGGTCGGCACACCCGTCGTCTTCCGCATCAACCGCCAGCTCGTCGCCATCGAGGCGCCGATGCCCACCGAGCAATGGATGAACAGCATCCTCGAGAAGATGGTGCCACCCCACGCCCGCAAGCGCATCGAAGAGGACCGCGAGGTTGATTTCAGCTACTTCGAGCCCGGGGTCGGTCGTTTCCGCACCAACGTCTTCCAGCAGCGCGGCACCTTCGCGCTCGCCATGCGCTATGTGAAGACGCAGGTGCCCAGCTTCGAGGAGCTCGGCCTTTTGCCCGTCCTCAAGCAGATCGCCCTCTCGCCCCGCGGCATCGTGCTGGTCGCCGGCACCACCGGTTCCGGCAAGTCGACCACGCTCGCGGCGATGCTCGAGCACATCAACGCGAACTTCAAAAAGCACATCGTCACTCTCGAGGACCCGATCGAGTTCGTCTTCGAGGACAACCAGTCGGTGATCGAGCAGCGGGAGATCGGCCTGGACACGCAGAGCTTCCAGCACGGCCTCAAGCACGTGCTCCGGCAGGACCCTGATATCATCATGGTCGGCGAGATGCGCGATGCCATCTCCTTCAGCGCGGCCATCCAGGCGGCCGACACCGGCCATCTCGTGCTCTCCACGCTGCACACGCAGAACGCCTCGCAATCCATCGGCCGCATCCTCGACTTCTTCCGGCCCGAGGAGCGCGAGCAGGTGCGCCGCCAGCTCGCCGGCACTCTCAAGGCCGTCATCTGCCAGCGCATGGTGCAGACCGTCAGCGGCGGAGTGACGCCCTCGCTCGAGATCCTCATCAACACGCCGACCGTCCGGAAGATGCTCGAGGAGAACCGGATCGAGAAGCTCTCCGCCGCCATCGAGACCGGCGTGGACGACGGCATGCAGAACTTCAACCAAGCGCTCTACAACTTGGTGAAGGAGCGCAAGATCACCGAGAAGGAAGCCATGGCCAAGGCCAGCAACCCGCAGGCGCTGGAGATGATGTTCAAAGGCATCTTCCTCGACGAAGGCCGCCGCATCTTGTCCTGACGGTTGTCCGTCCCCCGACCCGCGCGTAGGCGACCCCTGCGTTGTCGTGGGTCAGCGTCCAGGGCCAGGGCGGCAAGCTGGTCATCAAGTGCCAGTAAGATCCCTGTCCTGGGATTCGGGCGGGCCGGACTTCGTTCCGGCCCGCCTTTTTTGTGCCCGGATCTCTGGATGGTGGCCGCGGAGGCGGGCGCTTCAGCTGCTCCGCCACGATGGATGTCATCAGAAGTGGCGGACAGATCGGGAGGGTTCGAGTGCCAGAGCGAGGTGGATCCTTGGGGAGGGTTGTGGGAGAGAGCGGGCTGATGGAAGTTCTCCCTTCCGCTCTCTCCGAGATTTCGAAGCAACCTCATTGGGCGACCGCCCGGACCGCGGCTTGAGGCGCGTTGGGCAGGGTGGCCGGTGCCGCGGGTCCGGCGGCACCACCTGAGCGGACGGACGGACCAGCCCCGGCTACACCGCCGCTCGCCAAGGCGGGCTGCCCATCGGCTCTGGTGAGATCGAGAGCGGCCACCGCCACCTCATCCCGCAACGCCTCAAGCTCGCCGGCGCCGGGTGCAAGGAACCCGATGCCCAGGCCATGCCCGCCCTCCGCGTCGCTCACGCCTGCAACGCCTGCCCGGATCCACCCTCTCCAGCCCTCGACTGATCGCCGCTTCTCATCGCACGCCGTCACGACAAACGGCGTGCATCCACCACGAGACCCGGATAGTTTTCTGCTCTTGATCCATTCCGCAGGAAACCATCATCATGAGTGAACGCATCGCAATCGTCGGGGTCGGTCGCATGGGCGCCAACATGGCCCGCCGCCTCAAAGAGACCGGCCACGACATCACCGCGGTCTATGACGCACGACCGGAATCCGCCGAGGCCTTGGCCAAGGAACTCGGTTGCGCCAATCCGCTGAAGCTGGCCGAGGTGACCGCGTTGGCCGATGTGATCATCACCGTGGTCACCGACGACAAAGCGATGGAGAAGGTCTTCGCGACCCAGGGCGACAGCCTGCTCACCGGGGCCAAAGGCCGCGTCTTCATCAACTGCGCCACCGTCTCGCCCTCCACCCACGTCGAGATCGAGAAGCGCGCCTCGAAGGTGAAGGCCGGCAGCCTGGAGGCCTGCATGGCGTCGAGCATCAACCAGGCGCGCGCGGGCACCCTTAATCTGATGGTCGGTGGCAAGACCGAGGTCTTCGAGAAGGTGAAGCCTCTGCTCGTGAAGCTCTCCGACGAGGGCAAGCTGCTCCGCCACATCGGCAAGGCGGGCCAGGCCGCGCAGGTGAAGGCGCTGGTGAACATGGTCATGAACATCAACACCGCCGGTCTGGCGGAAGGTCTCGGCCTCGGCCAGGCGCTCGGGCTCGACCTCAAGACGCTCATGGAGGTCTTCTCGCAGACCGGCGCCAACAGCCGCGTGCTCGTCACCGACGGCGAGGACATGGTCAACCGCGACCACGCCTGCTTCTTCAGCGGTGCCCATGCGGCCAAGGACAGCGGGATCGCCTATGAACTCGGCAAGCAGGCCAAGCTCGAGCTGCCGCTCGCGAAGGCCGCCCTCGGCCAGTTCCGCAAGATGGTGAAGCTCGGCCTGGGCGACCTCGACAAATCCGGTGTCGCGGAGCTGACCTTCAAAGGTCGTGGCCCGAAGGTGAAGAAAGCGAAGAAGTAGCCGGGCACCGGCGCCGGTGCGGATCTCCGCCGGCTTGAAAGAATCGTGTCCACGGGGCGGACGTTCCAGTGCGCCCTGTTTCGTCCGACGGGGTACGCCGCCCCCCAAGGGCCGAGCCTTCGGAGCCCGCATCCGGCACGCTCGGGTGCGATCAGAAGTGGCGGACAGGTTGGCGGATGGCGCGCAGCCCGGCGGGGTGTGCGGTCTAGGTGCCTGAAGGCGGATCTCCCGACGACGCGGGAAGAATCCACGGACGGGCAGCAGCCCGTCCCTACCATCGTGGGTAGGGTCCGCGCTGCCGCGCGACCCCATCTGTCCTGCCAGCGACCTCCATGGGTAGGAAGTAGCCGCCGACCTCCTCAGGCACGCCTACCGGGATCTTCCCTCATACCACCTCGAC
>CAIWVP010000185.1 GCA_903916195.1 uncultured Verrucomicrobiota bacterium
CCAGTCCTGCTCCGTGGTGGAGCTGCACGCCCCCATGTGCAGAATCAGCCGCGGATCCAGTCTCCCGGCCTCCAAGGCCTCGATGAAGTCCGAATGACCGAGGAACATGACACCGGGCGCGGACCCGAGGTTGGCTCGTTTCGTCTCGGGGACCGGATGGTCCACGGCGAGCAGGTCGGCGGCCGGGTGCCGTGATGACAGGTCGGCGAGCAACCGGCTGCCGATGAAACCTGCGGCTCCGGTGACGACGATCTTAACTTCAGACATACGAGAAGGATGCTGCAACCAACCGAAGCGAACGGGCGGCTAGGTTTTTCGCTGTTTTCGGTAGAATGGCGAGCCGGGGTGGCTCTCTGCCCAGCCAACCCGAAGGGTTGCCAGCACAGGCCTGTGCCACAAGATGGCTGGCACCCTTCCAGGGTGCGCTGCCCGGTGCGCTACGACCGGGGGTATCGCTGCGCTCAACCCCCGGCTAATGGCTGGCAGCCTTTCAGGCTGCTGGCCTGTGCCCCTACGACCCTGCCCGCGACACCCCGCCGCCCCGGCTAATGGCTGGCAGCCTTTCAGGCTGCTGGCCTAGCCCGTCCCACCCCGGCATCTATTCCAGAGAAAAAAGTGAGGAACCAGCAGCTATTACCCGACCTCTTTGCCGAAGACCCCGTGAAGGAGTGGTTCAACCGATTCGTTGCCGCCTAGGCCAGAAGCGTCACGTGGACCTTGATGACCAGCTTGCGGACGTGGACCGACTGGATCCGCACTTTGGGCCGGTGCGCATCGCTTGGATAGAACACCGAGAAGCGCCCGGGTGAACTCTCCAGCGTCGTGATCGGTGTCGCGGGCGGCAGCCAGAACTGCACATCGTCGCCGAACGGTCCGTCGGGCACGAGTTCTGCGCGCGGGCACCAATCGATGCCTTCGGTGCCTGCGATGGCGTACTGGAGATCCACGTGTTCCCGGTGGCTCTCGAAGCGCGCGGCGTCCCGCGACACGGTGTCGTACTCCATCACCGACGCGAACATCTCCTTCCCGAGGATCTCGTGCTTGCCGATCGGGATGTCGGCCGGCAAGGCGCGGAGCCAACCGAGCGCCTGCCTCCAGACGGGATGGACCAGCAAGGTCTCAAAGGTGCCGGAATCGGAGAGCGAGGCGTGGAGCATGGAAGACGTGGGGGGCGGAGGTTCAGCGGGCGTCGGCGCTGTCGCGGCTGATTTCCAGCTGGAGCCAACGTTGAGCGAAACGCTCGACCCGTTCCAGGGCCGGCTTCCAATCGCCGTCGAGCGAGGTGGAGAAACGGACGAACTGTTTGCTACCGTTGCCGGGCACGCGTTCGCGGATCGCGCGGACCAGCTGCATCTTCGCCAAACGCCGGCCGGCCGCGGTCTTCCGTGATTCTACGGAGGTGTTCGACGATCCGACCGCTTCGAAGCGGTCGTTCTCGGCGAACACCTGGCCGCTGATCAACGTGCACCACACGGTCAACTCCAACTGCTTGCTCGTCGGCGACATCTGGAACACCCGCACTGCGAAAGGGACCTTCGCCGGACCGAGGTCCAGCTCCACCTGGTCGGACTGGCCGACCGAGACCGGTACCGCGCCCGCTCCCACCCAGCAGATGTCCGGGGTATGCCCGACCACGGCCAGCTCCTTGGACCTCGCCGCGTCCCACGTCCCCATGAACACCGTGAACCGGTCGCCGCCTCCGTTCCGGAACTCGCCGTTGAGCAGGTTCGTCGTGGCGAGGATCTGGACGGCCTCCTCACCGACCGGCAGTGGCTTGAACTCGTAGCCCGGGATCTGGTCGGCCGCTTTGAAGGTGTAGCTGACCGGGAACCGCTTCGGGTGGACGTGGTACCACGCCCACGCCCCGAAAACGGTCGCGCCGAAAAATACCGTCAGGAAGGCGGCCTGGAAAAGGCGGCGCTGGTCGATCTTCGCCATGGGCCGGGACTCAGAAGAACTTCTCGGCGATGGGGAGCAGTTTCGTCACGCGGCTCTGCAGGGTGGCCATGTGCGCCAGCCGCGCCTTGCAGAACGCGTGGTCCTCCTTTGACAAGGCACCGCTCTTGCGGTCGGCCTCCAGGTTGGCGAGCAGTTGGTCCATCTTGGTCACGGACCGCTCGAGCTTGGGGCGGAAGAAATTCTCGTAGCCGGTCCGCAACAACTCGCGGAGGTCGCCGATGGCCTCGAAATGGTCGCGCCGGTCGCCCGGGACCCACACCTGCTTCAAAGCCTGCCACGTCAACAACTGCCGGGTGCCGGTGCTCGCGCTCGCCTTGCTCAACGACAACAGCCCGGAGATGTCGTCGAGCGACAAGGGCTGCGCCGACAGGTAGAGCAGGCCGTAGATCTGGCCGGTGGACCTGGGAAGCCCGAGCCGCTGGCAGAGCCGGCCCGCGGTCTCGACGAACTCGCGGCGACAGGATGGGAGGTTCTCGGCCATAGAGCGGGCCGTCGGGTCCGCAGACACTTCGTGCCGGTCACTTCGCATCGGCGGAGCGACTCGGCGGCATGTTCTGGGAGCCCAGAACGTTCAATTGCGATTGAACAAATAATCCAGACCCAGAAACCGGGGCAAGCCAAAATCCGGTGACGGACCCGATTCTCGGCGACGTGGAAAGCATCCGGCGTGCCTTTCTCGGGATCAGGCGGCCTCGACCTCATCGGCCATCACCTTCACCGCGGCCGCTTGGCCGATGAAATCGAGCCGGAGCACCACCTCCATCATCCCTTGCCGCTGGACGACCAAGCCCTCCAACCCGCGCAACGGGCCGGATTTGATCCGAACGCGCTGCCCTTCCGTGACCTGCGGAGCGAGCCGGACCTCCGCCGTGCCGTCGAGCGCGCGCAGGATGTCCCCCAGCTGCGCCACGAACTCCGCTTGGTCCGGCGGTTCGAGCAGGTTCGCCACGTGATCGTGCTGCTGCACCACCGAACGGAGAGCCGGCGCGATCTGGAGGAACAGATAGTTCGGGAAGAGCGGCTTGAAGAAGACCAACTGCTTGCCCCGGTAGCGCTTCACGCTCCGGTAAAGCGGCAAGGTGTGCGGGATCCCCTCGCGCAGGCAGAAGGCGGACACCTTCTTCTCGGTGCGCGGCCTCAGATGGGCGACGTGCCAGACCAGGGCCGTCATGGCTGCCCGGTCCTCGGGGGGGTGAGCGCTTCCAACCGGCCGACCAGCATCGCGAGCAGCACCAGGCCGCATGCGGTGAAAGCCAGCACGCTCCAGCCCGCGGTATCGTGGATCGCCTTCAAGGCTTCGGTGCCGTGCCGGTAGGCGGTGGTGGAAAGATAGAGCGAGCGGGCCAAGTTGCCTGCGATGGCCAAGGCGATCCCGCCGAGCGCGAAGAAGACCTTCCAGCCGGTCCGCCGCAGCGTGAGGTCGCCGATGAACAGGGCCACCATGATGCTCGATTGCAGGCTGCGCACGCCGCTGCACGCCTCGTCGACACCGACCGTGGCGTTCGGCAACTGGATGACGTGGGCGTGGCGCTCCGCCGGGATCCCGAGCAGTCCCAGCGCCTCCACGTTGAGGATGGCCACGAAGGTCTGCAACCCGAGCACGATGGGGTTCCAGAGGATCTTCGGGATGGGCACGGCGATGAAGAAGAACAGGAGCGGGAACAGGAAATGACGCAACGTCCTCTGCCCATGGACCCCGCGGACCAGGGCCGCGACGAACAGGGCGCAGCCGATGCTCAGGGCCATCGACGACGAAGGCGTGCGCGCGATGCCGATCCGGTAGAGCTCGCCCGTCGCGACGCAGACGGAACCCGCGGCCGCCATCAGCAGGTTCGGGCCGAAGGAAGCCGGCTCGTCCTGCAGCGGCCGGGTCGGCCAGCGCTCCCAGACGAGGTAGCCCACCAACATCACCACGATCCAGCCGAAGTGGTACTCGACCAACGAGGCCCACTGGTAACGGAGGTCGTTGACCCACCACGCGCAGACGATCGCCACCGGCAGGAGCCAAAGCATCGGGAGCACACCGGCCCCGGATCCGGTCTTCGACTGCGGTGCCAAATCGGCGGCGGACGACATCGGTCGATTCGATAGTTGCGGCCCAAGGCCACCGCAAGCAGAAACCCGGGCGGGATCGGAAGTGGCGGACAGATCGGGGGGCGATCGGGGCGACCGAAGCAGGCCCGCCTTTCCAAGGGTCGATGGGTACGCCGTTCCCTTGCTACCGAGCCGATGGCGCTGCTGTGTCGCGGGCCTGCGAGCAGCGGGCTCCGCCTCTTGCCAGGCGCCGAGGGGCATCCTCGCGGCGCCGGCCGAGGCCGTCGCTCATTCGTCGTCGCCACCACCGCCGCCGCCGCCACGGCGTTCCCATTTGCGAGGGGTGCGCTCGGGCAGCGCGGTGTCGGCCTTCGCGAAGTAGGTGCCGGGGCCGAAGGCCGCGTCCACCGCCTGCTCCAACGGCATCGACGGCGTCACGTAGTACCGGTCGTTCGATTCCAGGAAGGCGGTCTCGCCGCCGGGCAGCTTGATGGCGAGGAACAACGGCACGGTGCCGGGGTGCGATTCGGCGAGGCCGCGGGCCTCTTCGAGCTTGGCGCGATCGAGCGAGGCGGCGCGGAGGCGGAAGTGGACCTGCTTGGTGAACTTCTTCGGCGCGTCGTCGAGGCGGAGGATCTCTTGCGGGAAGATCTTCGGTTTGTCCTCGCCGGTGCTGACCTCGCCGGTGACGAGCAACGGTGCGTTGAGCACGAAGAGCTCGCGGAACTTGTCGTAGCTCTCGTTCATCGCGAGCAGCTGCACGTTGCCGGTGAGATCCTCGATGGTGACCATGGCGTAGGGCTTGCCGGACTTCTTGCTCACGCCTTGCTGCACCGCGCTGACGAGGCCGCCGAGGCGGGCGACGCTGCGGTTCGGCAGCGCGGCGAGGTCGGCGACGGTGTGGAGGGCGTAGCGCTCGAGCAGCTTCTCGTAAGGCTGGAGCGGATGGCCGCTCACGTAGAAGCCGAGCAGCTCCTTCTCGGCGGCGAGCTTATCGGCGACCGGCCAATCCGGCAGCACCACCGGCTTCTCGACCTTCTTCTTCGGGGTCGCCTCGAAGGCGTCGAAGAGCGACGACTGTCCGCGGGCCTTGTCGGCGGCCAGCGATCCGGCGCGGGACATCGCGTGCTCGATCTGGGCGAAGAGGGTGGCGCGGTTCGCGCCGAGCGTGTCGCAGGCGCCGGTCTTGACCAGGCATTCGAGCGTCTTGCGGCTCACCGCCCGCAGATCGATGCGCTCGCACAGGTCGTTGAGCGAGGTGAAGCGCCCGCCCTCGCGTCGCGCGTCGAGGACCGACCGCACCGCGGCCTCGCCGACCCCTTTGACCGCGGTGAGGCCGAAACGGATGCGTTCCGAGGCCGTTGCTCCCGGCGTTCCGCCGGCGATGCTCGGGGCGGCCGGCGCGAAATCCACGTCGGACTCGTTCACGTCGGGCCCGAGCACGGCGATGCCGAGGCCCTTCGCCTCGCCGATGAACTGCGCGAGCTTCGCCAGGTCGGCCTGGTCGTTCGTCATCATCGCGCAGAGGAACTCCACCGGGTGGTTCGCCTTGAGGTAGGCGGTCTGGTAGGCGACGACGGCGTAGGCGGCAGCGTGGGATTTGTTGAACCCGTACCCGGCGAACTTCTCCAGCAGGTCGAACACCTCGTTCGCCTTGGGCGCGCCGATCTGGTTCTTCTCGGCGCAGCCCTTCACGAAGGCCTCGCGCTGCTGGACCATCTCCTCGAGCTTCTTCTTGCCCATCGCGCGGCGCAGGAGGTCCGCGCCGCCGAGCGTGTAGCCGGCCAGGATCTGGGTCGCCTGCATCACCTGCTCCTGGTAGATGAGCACGCCGTAGGTCTCGCGGGCGATCGGCTCGAGGAGCGGATGCGGATACTCGACGACCTGCTCGCCGTGGCGGCGCTTGATGAAGTCGGGGATGAGGTCCATCGGCCCCGGCCGGTAGAGCGAGATGAGCGCGGTGATGTGCTCGATGCTGGCGATCTGGAACTTCTTGCAGAGGTCGCGCATGCCGCCGGATTCCAGCTGGAACACCCCGAGCGTCTGCGCGTCGTTGAGCAGCTGGTAGGTCTTGGCGTCGTCGAGCGGCAAGGCCTCGAGGTCGAGCACCCCGCCGGTGGTGCGCTTCACGAGCTCCACGGTGTTGCGGAGGACGGTGAGCGTCTTCAGCCCGAGGAAATCCATCTTCAGCAGGCCGAGGTCGCCGACCGGCCCCATCGCGTACTGGGTGACGATGCCGCCGTCGTCGTCCTGCTTCAGCGGGAGGAGGTTGACGAGCGGTTGGGCGCCGATGACGACGCCGGCCGCGTGGACGCCGGCGCTGCGGGCCTGGTCCTCGAGCAGGAGCGCGTTGTCGACGAGCTCCCGGGTGACCTCCTCGGAATCGTAGGCGGCCTTGAAGTCGGGGTTCTTCTCCAGCGCGTCCTTCAGGCCCCACTTCACGTCGGTGATCATCTTCGCGAGGCGGTCGCACTCGCCGAAGCCGAGGCCCATCACGCGTCCGACGTCGCGCAGGACCGATTTCGCGCCCATCGTGCCGAAGGTGATGATCTGGGCGACGGCGTCGCGGCCGTACTTCTCGCGGACGTACTCGATCACCTCCGCCCGGCGGTCGTCCGCGAAATCGATGTCGATGTCGGGCGGGCTGACGCGCTCGGGGTTGAGGAAGCGCTCGAAGAGCAACCCGTAGCGCAACGGGTCGACGTTCGCGATCTCCAACAGGTAGGTGACCATCGATCCGGCGGCGGATCCGCGCGCCACGCAGGCGATGCCGCGGTCGCGGCCCCAGCGGATGAAATCGCCGACGATCAGAAAGTACGAGATGTAGCCCGTCTTCTCGATGACCCCGAGCTCCAGGTCGAGGCGGTCGAGGATGGTCTTGATCGCCGCCTGGATGCGCGGATCCGAGGGATCCAGCACCCGCGGATCGGTGCCCGGTGGAACCGTGGCCGAGGAAGGCCCACGCTCCGCTTCCAACGGAGCCGTGACCGCTGCGACGGCGTCCTCGAAGCTCTCCGATTCGTCGGCACCCGGATCGGTCCCGTCCGGTTCGGGCATCTCCATCGGCCCCGGTGCCCCGGACCGGTCACCGATCACCGAAGACGGATCACTTCCCGCCACCGGCGGGAACAAGAACGCCAAGCGCTTCGGCTCCTGGATCCCCTCCACGATGATGGCCTCGCCCTCGACGTGGGCGTCGATGGTGTAGCGTTTCTTCAGGCCGTCGCAGAGCAGCTTCCGGAGGTAGCCTTGGCGGGTCCAGGTCTCGGGCGGCTGGAAGACCGGGTAATGCTCGGCGCCTTTGCCGTTCTTGATCTTGAGGTCGCACTGCTCGGCCACCTGGACCGTGTTCAGCACGGCCTCGGGGACCTCGGAGAAGAGCGCCTTCATCTCGTCCGCCGAGCGGAGGAAGAACTGCGCCTCCTGGTAGCGCATGCGCTTGGTGTCGCTGAGCTGGGCCTGGGTACCGAGGCAGATCAGGCAATCGTGGGCCTTCCAATGGCCCTGCTCGACGTAGTGGACATCGTTCGATGCGACCGTCTTGAGCCCGAACTCCTTGGCCCACGGGATGAGCGCGCGGTTGAGCTTGGCCTGCTCGGGGATTCCGTGGTTCTGCAGCTCGAGGTAGTAGTTCTCCGGACCGAGCGTCTGCTTGAACCAATCGATGGTGTCGCGGGCCTTCTGCTCGTCGCCCTTGAGGACATGCTCGGAAAGCTCGCTGGCGAGGCAGCCGGAGAGGGCGATGAGGCCGCTGGAATGTTTCGCGAGCAGCTCCTTGTCGATGCGCGGCTTGTAGTAGAAGCCCTCGAGGTTCGCCGCGGTGACGAGGCGGATCAGGTTGTGGTAGCCCACGTCGTCCTTCGCGAGCAGCACCAGATGGTGGTAGACGTCGCGCATACCGGAGCCGGGCTTCTTGTCCAACCGGCTGCCGGGGGCGACGTAGACCTCGCAGCCGATGATGGGCTTGATGCCGGCCTTCTTCGCGGCGTTGTAGAACTCGATCGCGCCGAACATGTTCCCGTGGTCGGTCATCGCGAGCGCCGGGAGCTTGAGGGCGGAGGCCTTGGCCATCAGGCGGTCCAAGCGGCACGCCGCATCGAGCAGCGAATACTCGGTGTGCAGGTGCAGATGGACGAAGTCGGACATGGCGGCCGGAAGGATCGGTCCGGCAGGGACGGTGTCGAGGTCCGATTGCGCGACGGTCGCAGGAGAGACCGGGGTCCCGCCCGCACCGACCCGAGCGGGTCGAGGATCCGGGATGATCATGCTGGGCCGGGCGGTTCCGATGCCCCTGCCCTGCCCCTGCCCGGCCCGGCACTGTCCGGCTGTGCGCGGATCGGCGCGGCCGCCAGGTGCCTGACCTCCACTTGGGATCATGACCCCGACGGCGGCGGCAGGATCCATCCGCGGGAGATTTTCCCAAGAACGCGCTTGCGGTGCCGGCGCGTTGGATGGTTCCTCTTCGGCGTTCTTTGGATCCGCCGCGGCGAATGTCGCGGCAACGTCTCAAACATCGTCGGAAGTGCGGGAACCCCGTGAGAACCGGGGACGGTAGCGCCACTGTATCGGGACACAGACCCCCAAGCCGCAAGGCAGCCACTGGACAAACGTCTGGGAAGGCGGGGGCGAGGTCTAGGCCCGGAGTCAGGACATCGCGCCGACGATGCTCGTCAGGTCGTCGCCCTTGGGTGGCGACCGCTTCGCCGCCAAGCGAAGGATGAGGCCAGCCGGGTCGCTTGTCCGCGAACCCGTACTTGTGGATGCCCACACGCCTTCATTCTTGGTCCGCGCCGGAGGCATGGCGTCCACTTCTCCTCGAGACGTGGATCCATCCTTCTTCGCACTGGTCTCTGGACTCAACCCGTCGACGCGTCGGAACACCGCGTCGTCGTAGTGAAAGACACAGACCCATGCAGCTCCGCTCCATCGCGCTCGCGACCCTCGCCGCGCTCTCGCTCTCCGCCCTCCAGGCCCAGTACGCCTCCAAGGTCGTCGGTTATTCCACCGGCGACGGTTTCGCCGACGGTTACACCGATCCTTCCTCGGCCCTCGGGGCACCGAGCCGGGTCACGCCCGGAACCTTCGGCGGTCCGGTCGATCCGTTCTCCGGACCGTACCTCAAGACCCAGCTGGTCAGCGTGGGCACCGGGGGCTCGCTCACCGTGAGATTCGACGCGCCGGTGAAGAACTCGCCGGCGAACCCTTTCGGCGCCGACTTCCAGGTCTTCGGCAACAGCTTCTTCGTCGTCACCAACGGCTTCGACCAAGACTTCAACTACATCGGCGCCCCGGCGACCGACGGCCAGGTCTTCGGCCTCGGGACCTCGACGACGCGGATCTCCGTGAGCGACGACGGCCTGACCTACTTCACCCTCTCGCCGACGCTCTCCCCGGACCTCAAATCGTTGTTCCCCACGGACGGCAGCGGCGATTTCGGGAAGCCGGTCGACCCGTCGGTCCGCGCCTCCGATTTCGCCGGGCTCACGCTCGACGGCGTGCGCACGCTCTACGGCGGTAGCGGCGGCGGAACAGCCTACGACATCGCCTGGGCCCGCGACGGCCAGGGGAACGCGGTGGCGCTGGACCGCATCAACTTCGTGCGCGTGGAGGTGCTGACCGGCAAGGTGGAGATCGACGGCTTCAGCGCGGTCGCCGTGCCCGAGCCGTCCACCTGGGCGTTGGTCGGGATCGGCCTCGGCGCGCTGGTCGTCATCCGTCGCCAACGCTGACGCGCCGCCGTGCCCGACCTGCCCCCCCATCCTCCGGCGGACAGCGCGTGCGATGCCGCGCGCTGTCCGCTCTGCGGCGGGCCGAACGCCTGTCAGCTCTGCACCGCGGACGCGTACAAAGGACCGTGCTGGTGCGAACGGATGGATCTCCCTGAAGCATTGCTCGCACAGGTCCCGGCCGAACAGCGTCGCCTTGCCTGCATCTGCCGCTCGTGCGTGCAGAAGGCACAGGCCGAGCGCGACGCCGAGGCCGTGCGGCTTCGACCGCGCGCGAGCGGGGATCTTCCTGCGGCGGCGCCCGCAGGATCCTCGCGTGCGGTCGACGAGGACTTCTACGTCGATCCGGTGTCCGGCTATCGCGTGTTCACCGAGGCGTACCATCTCCGACGCGGCCGATGTTGCGAGAGCGGCTGCCGGCATTGTCCCTTCGGCTTCTGCGCCGGCACGACCCAGGCCGAGGGCCCGGTCCGCTCGACCTTCTCGGATCTCGCCCCAGTCGTCGCGGGCTTCCTCGTCGCCGCGATGGGGTTATTCGGTGCGCTTCCGGCGTCCGCGGCGTTGATCGAGGACGACTTCCGCTCCGATCCGGTCGCGGGCGGATGGCGGGTCCGCGGCGATGGAGATCTGGCGCGTTGGGATGCCGGCGCCGAGGTCCTGGTCGTCACGTGGGATTCGGCGCGTTCTGATAGCTTCTTCGCCCGACCGTTGGGCACGACGCTCACGGCCGCTGATGATTTCGCCTTCGAGATCGACCTACGGCTCGCGGACGCCGGGGCAGGGGATCCCGACGGCCGGCCCGCGGCATTGCAGGTGGCGTTCGGTCTCGTGAAGATGGGACGTCTGCCCGCCGGATATCCGGCGCGGACGCGCGGCAAGGCGGAGGACCTGGTCGAGTTCGATTGGTTCCCGGCCAGCGTGATCCCCGGCTTCGGCGAGAGCCCGGCATCGGTCTCGCCGGTGGTCTTCGGCGGCGGCACGAGCCGGGCTTTCAGCTTCGACAACTTCCTCGACCTCGGCGACGGCGCGACCTGGCGCGTGCGGTGCGCCTACTCGGCGACGACCCGCGAGTTGGCGACGACGTTGCGCCGCGACGGGGCGGATGCGGCGACGGTGGACGCGGTGCGGTTGCCCGCGGGTTTCACGAGCTTCGCGGTGGATGCCTTCGCCTTGATCAGCTGGAGCGGATCGTCGACCCCCATCGATTCGCTGCTCGCGCACGGCGTGGTCGACCGCCTGCGCATCGAGTTCCCGGATCCACCCCTCGGCGCGGTCTCGATGACAGCGCCGGGTGTGGTCTCGTCCAAGAGCACGGTCGGATGGCGCTATGTGCTCGAGGCCAGCGGGGATCTATCGGCATGGACCGACGTCGCGGCGGCGCCGGGTGACGGTGGACGCCTCGTCCTCACCGACCTCCGGGAAGCGGTGTCCGGGCAGCAGTTCTATCGCGTGCGCGCGGAGCGGCCATGACTTGGGACCGACAAAAGGCGGCGCGCTGGGCGTGGGGGCATGGGTGGCCCTTGGAAAGGCGTCCTCATCACGCCTCACGCCTCACGCCTCGCGCTTCAAGGTCCGCGTTCACGCTCATCGAGCTGCTCGTCGTCATCGCGGTGATCGCGGTCCTCGCCGGCCTGCTCCTTCCCGTGCTCGGCAAGGCGCGGCGGGCGGCGAAGGGCGCGCGGTGTGTCTCGAACCTGCGGCAGCTCGGATTGGCCACGCAGCTCTACTGGGACGACCATGGCGGACGCACCTTCGCCGAGCGGACGGTCCGCACCAACGGCGGCTGGCGCTATTGGTTCGGCTGGCTCGGCGACGGCGCGGAAGGCGCACGGGGATTCGATCCCGCGCAGGGCGCGTTGTGGCTCTACGTCCAAGGCCGCGGGGTGGAGACGTGCCCGGCGCTGGATCCTGCCGCGGCCCGATTCAAACCGAAGGCGAAAGGCGCGGCCCACGGCTACGCGTACGACATCCTCGCCGGCCCGCGCGGGCTCCCGGGGCTGCCGGTCGCGCAGTTCTCGCGTCCGAGCGGACTCGCGATCCTGACCGATGGCGGACAGGTGAACGACTTCCAGCCGCCGGCCTCGGTCGCGGACCCGATGCTGGAGGAGTTCTACTACTTCGACACCAACGTCCTCTCGGCGACGGTCCATTTCCGCCACGCCGGCCGCGCGCAGGCGTGGTTCGCCGACGGCCATGTCGGCGCGGAGCTGCCGACCGCCGGATCAATCGACCGCCGGATGCCTTCCGAAGGGGTCGGGCGGCTGCGGGACGAAGTGGTCGTTCCGTGAATGCTTTCACATCCAGCGGTTGAAGTTCGCGGTCAGCCAGACCAGCAGCGAGGCGACCGCCATCCCTGCGAGCAGCAGCAGCACGAGGCCGCCCCACCAGCTGAGCGGCATGCGGAGCGGGGTGCCGCCGGGCGCGGCCTCCTTCCGGCCATAGGCCCGGCCCGCGACACCGAGCGCCGCGCATCCGACGAGGATCAGACCCGGCACGGTGAAGCGCCCGTTGAGCCGGTCCCAGACCGCTTCCTCCGCCTCTGCCGCGCCGCGCAAGGTCGCGAGCGCGCCAAAGGCGGCCCACACCCACGCGGTGAAGGCCACGGTCCGTCCCGTCGCCAGCGATGCCACCGCGAAGCCGAGCGCGAACACGGCGAAAGGGAACGCGAACACCAGCCCGTAGAGCAGCTCCGGCCGGCGCAGTTCCACGCCGCCGAGGCCGCTGTCGAGGAACACCCGCAACAGAAGGTCGGCCAGGTCGGTGTTCAGCGCCACGACGTTCATGCCTGTCAACGCCAACAGCCCGGTCCCGCCCACGGCGAACCGCGCCAGGAAGCGCTGCCGCCGCGTCGCGGGCAGCGCGAAGCTGAACTCCTCGCAGCCGTCCATCGTGTCCGCGCCGCCGAACGCCGGCCCCGCCGCCAGCGCGTAGGCGATGCCGACCATGAGGATCCACAACGGGTGCGCGACGAGCGGGATGAGCCAGAAGGCCGCGAGCCACGCGACGAGGAAGAAGAGCAGCAACCGGGCGTGCGTGAACCATTCGCCCCACATCAGCCCCAGCCACCATCGCGCCTCCGACCGTCGCGGCCGGACCTCGGTCACCGACGCCGTCTCCCCGGGAGGGACCCGCCGGAACACGGGCCCGGGCACCGCGGGCATCACAGGCGGCCTTGCTCGACCGGGAGGGTGTCGGTGTAGAACTCCCAAGGATACTCCGGGTCCTTCTCCGTCGTCGGACCGGACCGGAAGATCTTCCGCTTCACCACCGCGCCGTCGTGCTGCGCGCGGAAGGTGCTGCCTTCGTAATCCATGTACATGCGGTGTTCCGACGAGGCGTTGCGCGACGGCACGCGCACGCCGTGGATCTGGCAGGCCGACACGCCCGCCTGGCCGCCTTGCGACGCGAGCTTCTGCCACGCCTGCTTGGCCCAGCCGAGCGGATGAAGGTACGAGAACGGCACCGTCTCCGTCTTCTCCGCCAGCTCGGCCTGGAAGGATCCGGCCTCGGGGTTCTTGTCGTAGGAGTAGAGCTCTTGGGAACCGTTGGCCCGGTTGCCCCAGGCTTGGTTGGTCTCGCCCTTGGGTCCCCGCGGCCGGAGCAGCACCGGGTCCGCGGGGCAGAGCAGCGAGCGCGGGCCCGCCAACAACGAAGGCTTCAGGGTCAGGCGCGTCATCGACCGCGGCCGGCGGCCGGTGTCGTCGGTGTAGAGGTTCACCGCGACCGAGATCTGGTGGAGGTTGCCGAGGCAGACCGTCCGCTGGCTCTTGGTCTTGGCCGAGGCCAGCGCGGAGGCGAGCAGCGTCGCGAGGACGCCGATGATGGCGATGACCGTGAGCAGCTCGATGAGCGTGAAACCCGAGCGGGGAGCGGGGAGCGCGGAACGGTGATGGAGGGGCGGTCTCACGGTCTGAGCGGCACGTGCCAGAGGCCCTGGCCGCCGCGCGGCAGCCACAGGCCGGTCGCAGGCGAAGCATCGGCGCCGGCCCAATCGGGCCAGACCGCGCAGGGACGGTCCGCTTCGCCGACCGGTACCAGCGCGGCCGCGTCGGCGGCGCCGAAGGACAGGAAACGGTCGCTCGCCGAGACGACCAGGAGATCACCGAAGACGTGGAGGTCATCGGCGGCCACGGCGAGCTTGAGCGAGGCGTAGCGGTCGAACCGGCCCGCGCTGCTCACCGCCCAGGTCTCGAGCGCCGGCGTTTCATTGGTGGTCGCGGCAGCACGGCCGAGCAGCACCTGGCCGTCCGGGCGGACGAGCAACGGCCGCGGATACGCCGCGGGCAGCGGCAGCGACGTGACCAGACTCGCCTGCAACCCGTCGTAGGCCAGCGCGTGGAGCTGCTGCACGGCGGTGTCGGACGGCACCTTCGGATCCGGCCCGGTCGCGTACACCAACGATCCGTCGTGCGAGACGCCGGTGAGCGACCCCGGGAACCCGACCGGCGCCCGCACCACGGGTTCGGCCGCATCGGTGAAATCCAGCACGTCGAGGAACTGCCGGTGTTCCCATGTCCCGGGCTGCCAGACCGGCAGCCGGGTCAGCGAACCGTCCTTATTGGTCACGATGGTCACCGTCTCCGGGGCCGCGGTGTACCGCGAGACCTGGTGGCCCACGAACAGTTTGCCGTCCGCCACGAACGTGTCGCTGAAGCTGTTCCAATCGTTGGTGCCGCCGAGGCGCGTGCGCGAGGCGAGCACCGGAGCGGCCGGGTCCGCCACGTCGAACGCGAGGAGGTCCCGCGTCTCGGAGCCATACCAGCCACCCCACCAGAAACGGCCCGCCGGCATCCCGGTCGTGAAGCCCGGAGCGAAACCGGGCGTGGCCACATCCGCGACCGCGACGTTCTTGGAGAACGCGATCATCGGTCCGCCGCCGCCCCAAGAGTAGCCGCTGGATCGTTGGGTCCAGACGACTGTCTTGTCGCCCGGCCAGAGCGCCTTGAGCGCGCCGCCGTAGAAATCCGCGGGGTTCTCGAACGATACCTGGGACCGCAAGCGCAACGTGTCCGCGCCGAGCTCGACGACGCTGAAGCGGGACGCTCCCGGGACCCGCACCGACTGCCAGCTCGTCTCCGCGACCCAGTTGGTGACCCGCAACGGCGGCACCGGGATGAACTCGATGTCCACCATCGCGTTGGTCTGCCAGGTCGACGGCATCGGCGTGAACTCGGGCCGGATCCAGGTCAGACGGTAGCTCGCCGGCACCGGATCGTCGGGCGACGGCGGGAAGGTGGTCGTGGTCGTCGTGGTCACCCATCGGGTCGACGCCGGCATCAGGAACTTGCGGTCCTGCACGGTGACGTTGGTGGTCGTCAGGTCGCTGCCGAGGTCCTGGCGGATGAAGGTGTTGGTGACCGCGATGATGACGGTCGGAGGCGGCACTTCGACGACCACGAAGTTGGTGGTGAGCTTCTCCAGCGGCGGTTGCCCGATCTTCTTGACCACGGCGTTGCTGATGATCGTGGCTTCGGTCCGCCATCCGTCCGCGCGGAACTGGACGACGTACAACGAGTCACCGCGGCGGTCGGCGCCGATGATGGGCAACGCCTCCAACGGCAACGTCGCGATCGCCTTCTCGGGCGCGGCGGCCGATGCGAGGTCGATCTGGCCGGCGACCGTGCTGCCGTCGCGCAAGGTGACCAAGCGGTCCCCGACGACGAACACGCGGTCCACCTGTGTGGAGAGCGGCAGCTCGGCGACGGTCTTGGGTCGGTCGCGATCCGACGCTTCGACCGTCAACAGATCCTGGCCGGAGACGGACACGATGCGGTCGCCGAGCAAGGTCGCACGGCGCGCCTGCATCGCGTGGTCGATCACGCCGCGGGCCTTCAACGTCCCGGCCCGCAGGTCGAGGTCGATGAGCTGCATGCCTTGGAACCACTGGCCCGCCTGGGCGCCGGAGCGCTGGCCTTGCCACGGCACCAGCGCGAGGCCGGCGTCGGCGAACACTTGGAACGCCTTCTCGTCGGTGTTGCCCTCGCTCCAGGACCAGCCTTCGCCGAGGAAGACCTTGCTGAGCAGCGCCGGCTTCGCGGCGTCCGCGACGTCGAAGAGCTGGACCGTCGTGCGGCTTCCGTCGACCCCCAGCGCCAGCAGGCGGGTGTCGTCGGCGAGCGGTTGGAGATAGGTCGAGTAGCCGGGGATCTGCAGCTCGCCCTTGACCGTCGGATGGACCGGATCGCTCAGGTCCACGATCCACAACGGGTCCACGCGGCGGAACGTGACGACGTACGCACGGTCGCCGGAGAAACGGGTGCCGAAGAGCGATTCGTTGGTGACCAAATTGAGCCGGCCCAGCGCGATCGGGGCGGACGGATCGGCGAGCGAGAAGGTCTGGAGCACGGCCTGCGGCGGGGTCCAGGACCACGAGGTCCAGACCGAGCCGTCCTTGTTGAGGTGCTCGGTCGGGATGCTGACGCCGTCCACCTGCGAGACGACCGCCAGGGCGCCGCCCTGCTTGCCGAGCGGGCCGAGCTTGAACTTGTCCGCCACACGGCCGGCGGTGAGGAAGAAACCGCGTTGCGCCACCGTTCCGCGCGGGTCGCTGATGTCGAACACCATCACGGCGTGGTTGCCGGCGACGGCCCACGCCGCGGGCCGTTCGTTGTCCTTCGGCTGGCGCGTGCCGCTGACCGCCACGAACAAGAACCGATCGGTCGCCATGATGGCGTCGGGGCTGACCGGCAACTCGACCTCGGGTTGCGCGGCCGGACGCGACGGATCGGCGAGGTCGTAGGCGGTGACCACGGTGCGGCTCTCCCACGGCTGGTATTCGTAGCCGGTGATGTTGCCTTGGGCATCGGTCACCGGGCGCGGTTCGGGCTGGGACCAATCGTAAGAAGCGATATAAAGAGCGTTCCCGACCAGGCGGGTCTCCTTGATCTGTCCACGCACCGGCAGACGCCCGGCGAGCGAGGGCCGGCCGGCCTTCACCTGGACGAGCAGCACTTCGCTGGCGTTGCCGCTGCAACCTTGTTGCGCCAACAGCGCGAGCCACACCGATCCGTCCGCGGTCGCCGCGGGCAGCCGGTACATCTGCTCGCCCCATACCGCGAGCGGCAACGTCCCGGTCAAGACCGGATGGTCCGCGTCCGCGAGATCGATGACTTGGAGGCCGCGTTGCTGGTTGAAGAAGTAGACCGTCCGGCCATCGACGTTCCAGATATCGGACTCGACGACCGCACGGTCCACGGGGGTGCCGGCCGTCGGGATGCCGACAGCGGCGTTGTCGAAAGCGATGACACCCGGCCCGGCGGTCTTCAGGACGGCCGTCTCCGTCTGTTTCGTCCCGGCGAATTCTTTGGTCCCGCTGAAGAACCCCGCCGGCAGACCGACCTCCGCCTCGCTCTCGTCGCGGACGCGGACCATCTCCGTATCGGCGCCGACCGGGAGCTCGAAGGTGATCTCACCGGCCGCGGCGGCTTCGCTCCAACGCGCTTCCCGCGGCGTCCAAGCGCCACGGACCAGACGTGGCCGCGTCTCGAGCGTCACCCGGCGCTTGCCGGCAGGGATCGCCACCGTCACGACCAACCGGCTGCCGACGGCGCGGATGGACGTGATGGCGGTCGCCCGGCCCGTCGGCTCGCCGGCGCGCGCGGGGGCCGGCGGCAGAGCCACCCACAAGGCGATCAAGACGATGGACAAGAATGATCTCACAGGCCCGGTCAAAGTGTATGATTGAGACCATACTGATGCAAGCGAGCATCGGGATGTGGGAGCATCGGGTTTCATAAACTTCGTAAGCTTCATAAGCAGGATCGGATCGGCGGAGAAGACAGCGGAGGACGGAGATGCCGTCAGGGCTTGGTGGCCGGAGGAGGCGGGGCGCCGACCACCGGGCCGGTCGGCGCTGCCGAGGCGTTCGCGCCTTCGACGGGTTCCAAGGTGACGAAGAAAGAGGGCGGCGGCGCGGACCTCGCGTTGGGAGAGGCGAACGAGACCACGGACGGCTGATCGGCGACCTGGGCGGATCCGACGTTCTTGATGATCGGCACGCCGTCCGGGCCGCGGGTCTGCGACCAGACGACGAAGGCCTGGTCCTTGGCGTCGCCGCTACCGGGGAGCGCGATGGCACCGTTCCCCGTGTCGGGATCGTAGAAGCCGATCGATTGGCCGTCCTTCAGGGACGCGCCGGACGAGTTCGTGGCCGCGCCGGCCAGCGCGGTGTCAGCGGTCGGCGGCGGCGGGGTGGTCGTCGTCGTCACCGCCGTGTCCAGCGTCGGCTCGGCGGCCCGCGAGGCGACCGAAGGGTCTGTGGGCGCGGTCGAGAGGACCGATTGGCCGGAGGCGAGATGGGCGAGCGTCTCGGGCAAGGACCGGAGCGTCCCTTCGGTCCGCGGAAGCTCGGTGGCGTTGGTGTTGATGAGCTTGAAGACGTGCAGGCGCGTGACGCCGCTCGGCAGCGCCGCCTGCTGCGTGAGCACCTGGTCCAGCGCTTCCACTTGCGAGGCCAGCAGACGGACGCGTTCGCGCAACCGCCCGGCCTCGGCCAAGGCGACGATGTCGGTGGGAGCGGCCGGCGTGACCACCGGAGCGGAGATCACAGCGGGGATCACGGTGGCGGAAGGCGCCGGCACGGAGGCGGCCGCCGCGACGAGCGGAGGCGTGTGCGCCGTGGGAGCCGCCTCGTCGGCGAGCGCGACGACCGGGCCGACCGCAAGCTTCGGCGCGAGCATCGAATGCAGCCAAGCGCCGCAGGCCAAGCAGGCGGCGGCGGCGAGCGCGTGCGGCGCCCTGCTGCGGGCCCATGCGGGGAAGCCGATCACCGGCGCTTCGCTGGCCTGCACTTCCGCGGCGATGCGGCCCCAGACGGTGAGCGGCGCCGGACGTTCCGGTTCGCCGAGGGCGAAGGCATCCAAATTGCCCTGGAGGTCGCGCACCAGGTAGCGGAGCGCCGGGTCGGCGACGAGGCGACGCTCGAAGCCGTCCCGCTCTTCGGGCGGCAAGAGCTCCAGCACGTACAGGCTGGCCGCCTCCTCGGCGGCGGGGTCGGCGATCTTGAGGGCGCTATCCATGACGTTCCTTGAGCTTTTGCCGCAGCGCGAGCATGCCGCGGCGGATGCGGGCCTTGACGGTGCCGAGCGGCGCGCCGGTGGCGCGGGCGATCTCCTCTTGGGTGCAGCCGCGCCAGAAGGCCAGCTCGATGGCTTCACGCTGCTCGGAGGGGAGCTTGGCGAGCGCTCCGCTCAACCGGCACGCGTCTTCGCCGCCTTCGGGAACGACGAGGCCGTCGACCTCGGCTCGTCCCGTCGCGGCGATCTCCGACCGGTAGCCGTCGAATGCCGTTGCCTGCCGGGCGCGCCGACGGAGGCGGTCGAGCGCGAGGCCGCGGGCGACCATCACCATCCACGTGAACGGACCGGCCTTCGCCGCGTCGTAGTTCCGGGCCCGGCGCCAGATCTGCACGAAGGTGTCCTGCAGCGCCTCCTCGGCTTCCCGGTCGTCGCCGAGCATCCGCGCCAACAGCCCGTGCAACGTGCCGCCCCGCCGCCGGTAGAGCTCCGCGAGCGCCCCGGATTGGCCGGCGGCCAGCTCGGCCAGCAACCGCGCATCGGTCGCCGTGTCCGACGCGTCGACCGGACGCACCGCGACCCCGGGGAACGGGATGGGGTTGTCGGAGGGCTGCATCAAGGGACGGGCGGACGGCACAAGTTCGCCCGGTTATCCGCAAGCCGCCGGGGTTTGGATGCAATTTTCTCCACCCAGGAAAACGGGACCGGTCCGTGGCGGTGTGCGGATGTTCACGGCAGAAACCGGCTTTTCCTCCAAGACCGGATGCCTTCGCCTGTGGCAACTTCTGAAGGTCCATCCGCCCGCGGGGCCCGTGCCGGCGTGCGCGTGATGGCCATGCGCATCCCATGAAACCTTATTGGTCCGGCGTCTTCCCCGCCATCACCACCCAGCTCCACAAGGACGGCTCGCTCGACCTCGACGCGACCGCGGAGCACGCCGACGCGCTCATCCGCTCCGGCGTGGCCGGCCTCGTGTTCCTCGGATCGCTCGGAGAGAACCAATCGCTCACCGACGACGAAAAACGCGCGGTGATGGGCGAGATGGTGAAGGTCGTGTTCGGCCGCGTGCCGGTGCTCAGCGGCGTCGCCGAGAGCAGCGTGTCCGAGGCCTGCCGGTACGTGCGCGACCTCGAGCAGGTCGGCGCCGACGGCCTGATGCTCATGCCGCCGATGGTCTACAAGTCGCCGGACCCCCGCGAATCGTTGCACCACTTCCGCACGGTCGCGAAGTCCACGGGGCTGCCGATCATGATCTACAACAACCCGCTCAGCTACGGACACGACGTGACGCCCGGGCTGTTCGCGGAGCTGGCCGACCAGAAGAACCTCGTCGCGCTCAAAGAATCCTCCGGCAACACCCGCCGCATCACCGACCTGCACAACACCGTGGGCGATCGCTACGCCATCTTCACCGGCGTGGACGACCTCGCGCTGGAGAGCGCCATCCTCGGCATCGACGGTTGGGTGGCGGGCACGGGCATCGCGTTCCCGGCGGAGAACCAGTATCTTTGGGAGCTCATGCGTCGCGGCGACTGGGACCTGGCGCGGGAGATCTACCGGTGGTTCACGCCGCTGCTGCATCTCGATACGCACCCGAAGTTCGTCCAGTACATCAAGCTCGCGGTGCAGGAGACCGGTCTGGGCAAGGAATGGGTCCGCGCGCCGCGCCTCACGCTGGCCGGGGCCGAGCGCAAGGCGGTGCTCAAGATCATCCACGACGGCATCGCCAACCGCCCGAAGCTGCCGAAGCGGAAGTGAGCCGCCGCGCTGGCGCCCGTCATCCACTTTTGGCGGAGGTCGGCGCCGTGTCGGAGATTGCCTGCGGCTCGCTGTCGGGTAGGGTCCCGTCCGCACCGGCAGACGAGCAAAACCACACGCACGATCCTATGGCACTACGACTTGGCGACATCGCACCCGACTTCACGGCGGAGACCACCGAAGGCACGATCACCTTCCATCAGTGGCTCGGCACCTCCTGGGGCATCCTTTTCTCCCACCCAGCGGACTACACGCCTGTCTGCACCACCGAGCTCGGTGCGACCGCCAAGCTGAAGGCCGAGTTCGCCAAGCGGGACGTCAAGGTCGCCGCTGTCAGCGTGGACGACATCGGGTCGCATCGCGGTTGGGTCGGCGACATCAACGAGACGCAGGGCACCACCGTCGATTTCCCCATCATCGCCGATCCGCAGAAGGTCGTCGCGACCGCGTACGACATGATCCATCCGAACGCCGACGACAAGGCGACCGTCCGCTCGGTCTTCGTCATCGGGCCGGACAAGAAGATCAAGCTGACGCTCACCTATCCCGCCTCCACCGGGCGCAATTTCATCGAGCTGCTCCGGGTGATCGATTCCTTGCAGCTCACCGCGAAGCACCGGGTCGCGACCCCGGCCGATTGGAAGGCCGGCGAGGACTGCATCATCACGCCCGCCGTGAAGGACGCCGAGGCCGCGACGCTCTTCCCGAAGGGCTTCCGCACCGTGAAGCCGTATCTCCGCTACACCCCGCAGCCGGACCGCTGACCGGACCACGACCGCCCGGGCCATGGCCTGGATCGCCACGGGGAAGGACGCCGCACGACGACGTCCTTCCCCGTTTTGTTTTCCAGCGCCCAGTCCGGGACGGCCCGATCGACATCGGATCGTGACATCACGGCCGAGGTCCTCGCGATGAAACCGCTTGTCTGACCGCGCCGGCTCACCAACCTTTCGCCCGTGCTAGATACCGTTTCGGGTCCTGCCGATGCCGCCCCAACTCCGGCGGCGAAACCATCCCGCAAAGGCCGTCCGAAGGCCGCTTCCGCCCCAGCGGCGGCCAAGCCGAAGAACTACGTCCTGGACACCAACGTCCTCATCCACGACCCGGACGCGCTGCTGAACTTCCAGGACAACTCGGTGCTCCTGCCGATCGAGGTGCTGGAGGAGATCGACAAGTTCAAGCGCGAGACCTCCGAGCGCGGCCAGAACGCCCGCACCGTCAGCCGGTTGCTCGACCAGCTCCGCAAACGCGGATCGCTGAGCGACGGCGTCCCGCTCGAGAACGGCGGCAAGCTGCGGATCATCTTCGGCCCGCAGCTCGGCCTTCCCAACAACGGCGGATCGTCGGCCGGCAACGGCCACGCGGAGGGCGCGCCGAACGGGTCGGTCGACAACCGCATCCTCGCCCTCGCCCTCGCCGTGCGCCGGCGGGAACCGGGCACGCCCACGATCCTGGTCACCAAGGACATCAACCTCCGCCTCAAGGCCGATGTGTACGGTCTTCCTGCCGAGGACTACGAGACCGACCGGGTCAACCTCAAGGACCTCTACACCGGGATGTTCGATCTGGTGGTCCCGACCGCGAAGCTCACCGAGTTCCGCGCCAACGGAGAGCTGATGCTGCCGGCCTCGGGTCCGAAGCGCGGACCGAACGAGTACTGCACGCTCCTGAGCGACGGGGACCCGAAGCGGTCGCTGCTGGCGCGCGTCGACGCCACCGGCAAGAAGCTGGTGCCGTTGCACGACTGCCAGAATGTGTGGGGCATCAAACCGCGCAACAAGGAGCAGCATTTCGCGCTCGATGCCTTGCTCGACGAGAAGATCAAGCTGGTCACGCTCATGGGCAAGGCCGGCACCGGCAAGACGCTGCTCGCGCTCGCCGCGGGGTTGAAACGCACGGTGAACGACCGCGAGTTCCGCCGCCTCGTCGTCGCGCGGCCCACGGTCTCGATGGGCAAGGAGCTGGGCTTCCTGCCCGGTTCGCTCGAGGAGAAGCTCGGCCCATGGATGCAGCCCATCCACGACGCGCTCGAGATGCTCGGCGACCTCAACATGGGCCGGGGCGACAGCCACCGCAGCAGCGACCTGCTCCGCAGCGGCATCATCGTGGTCGAGGCGCTGAGCTACATCCGCGGCCGCAGCATCGCGAACCAGTTCGTGATCGTGGACGAATCGCAGAACCTCACCCCGCTCGAGGCCAAGACCATCCTCACCCGCGTCGGCCACGGCGCGAAGATCGTGCTCACCGGCGACCCGTACCAGATCGACAACCCGTACGTGGATTCCGCGTCGAACGGCTTCATCTACGTGATCAACCGGTTCCGCGAACAGGGTCTCGCCGCCCACATCGAGCTGTCCCGCGGCGAACGCAGCGATCTCGCCGAGGTCGCCGCGAACATCCTCTGAACCCGATCCGCGGCGTGCCGGCGCCGGAGATCACCGGCCGGCGCCGGCCGGAACGGCGCGACGGCGCTCGAGTTCGTATCCGTCGATCACCGCGTAGGTGACGTGGTTCTCCTCGATGGGGCGGAAGAGACGGTTGCCCGGGCACGGCGTGGACGCGCCGGGATGGACCCCGGCGCTCACTTCGAGGCCTTGAACTTGCCGAGCAGCTCCTTCGTCTCGCGATCGTCGGCATCCTGGCCGAGGGCCGCTTCAAGCAGCGCGATGGCGTCGCCGCGACGACCATGCTCGAAGCGGATCGCCGCCAGCTCACGTGCCGCCAGGCCGTCGGCCGGATCGATGCGCAGCGCCTCGGTGAAATGGGCCTCCGCCTCGGCGTCGCGCCCGGCGTCGCGCGCGATGAATCCCATGTTGCCGTGGGCGCGTCCGTGGTCCGGGTCCGCCGCCAGCGCCGCGCGGAACTCGGCCTCTGCCGGCGCGGTCCGCTCGGCCATCCGGTGGAGCAACCCGAGGTAATAATGCGCCTCGGCGTTCTTCGGCTGGCGCGCGACCGCCTCGGTGAAGATCCGACCGGCGCTGTCGCGGTCGCCGGTCACCAGCTTGGCGCGTCCGAGGTTGACCATGGCGGCCACGTTGCCCGGGTCCGCGCGCAGGCGGAGCTCGTTGTACTGCACGATGTCCTTGGTCGTCTGCGCGGCGATGCCGCGGTCGATCTGCGCGCGGTCGCGCGCGGTCCGCGGCAGCAGCTGGAACCACAGCTCGGCCATCTCGTCGGACGTGCTCATACCGAACCCGACGCGCCGGGGCGGCGACGACGGGTTGCGCGGGTTGGCCGCCGAGTTGTCGAAGGTGAACCGCATGTGCAGCCGCGATCCCCGCGGCAACGGGACCGGCGCGGCGAAGCGGTAGTCGCCCTGCCAGTTGAAATCCCACGACGGGATCGCGAGCAGGTCCCGTCGCGTGCGGTCCGGCAGGTCGGCCCACGCCTCGATCTGCCGGCCGAGATAATGCGTGTGCGGCAGGACGGCCAAAAGATCGGCGTCGCCCGGCAGCAGGAACTCGCGGTCGTGGACCACGTTCGTCGCGCCCGGCGGCAGGTCGATGTCGTAGACGTTGAGCCCGAGCTTCACCGGCTGGTTCGTCGCCGGCACATCGGTGAACCACAGGCCCACTCTGGCGCCGACCGGCTCCGGCTTCCCGCCCGGCACCAGATGCATCTGCACCACGAGGTCCATCCCGGGCGCGAGCCGCCACGCGAGGCCCGGCGGCAAGGGCTGTGGTGTCTTGCCCGGCTGCCAGCTCAGGAAATAGCCGCCCGGGCTGCGCACCTCCGGAGGCGTGTCCATGCCGCCGAACCCGATCTCCGCGTCCGCGCCGTCGAGGCGGCGCGTGTCGTTCGTCCGCGCCAGGTAGATGAAGGCGTGGTGGACCTGCGGCGATCCGGGATGGAACTCGAACGCACGCACCCAGCGCGGCCGGTCGAGCGCCTTGCCCAGCGGCAGCGCGAAGTGCCGGTACACGTCCTTGCCGCCGGCGCGGAGCGTGTAGGCGGACGGCATCTGCGCCACCGCATCGGGCGCGCCGAGCTGCCACTCGCCCGGCCAGACCGGCTGCGCCGGTAGGTCCTTCGGATCGCCCTCGGGAGCACCGCCGTCCGCCCAGGCTCGGAACAGCGCGATCTGCGCGTCGCTGATCCGTCGGTCCCCGACGAACTGGCCGTGCGGCCCGCCCGGCAGCCACGGCGGCATCGCCCGGCGGGCGGTCATGTCCACGAGGTCGGCCGCCCGCTTGCGGCAATCGGCGAAGGTGAGCAACGGGAACGGACCGCTCTGGCCCGGCCGATGGCACGGCGCGCAGTGCTGGAGCACGACCGGCGCGACATCGCGCGTGAAGGTCGGCACCGCCCCGGAGACGTCGCCGCACATCGCCACCGCGGCCGCGAGGACGAGCACCGGCCACCCCTCCGAGGTCGGGGTCCGCGAGCCGATGGATCTCACCGGGTCCCTCCGATCCGGCAGCCCACCGCCGGTGTCTCCCCGGGCTCCGGGCGCTTCCCGGCCACGACCGCTTCGATCGCGAGCGCAAGGTCGCGGCGGGTCGGTTCCGGCCGCGATTGTCCGAGCGCCGCGTAGCGGTCGTCGATGCGTCCGCGGTAGAGCACCTCGCCGCGCGGGGAGACGACCACCGCCGTCGGAGTGACCCGGGCACCCAGGTCGTGGGCAAGCCGGAGATCTGGATCGCGCAACGGCACCGTCGTCAGGCCGAACTCCTTGGCGTGGTCGCGGACCGAGGCGTCGGATTCATCGGCGCCGGCGTGCACCGGCCAGAATTTTACGCCGCGCGACGCGTGGTCCTGTTCCAGCCGGAGCAGCTCCGGGATGGCGCGGTTGGCGATGGGGCAATCGTTGGCGAGGAAGACGAACACGACCGCGACGGCGTCCTTGGCCGCGAGCGGGCGCACCGGATGCCCGTCCGCATCCGGCACCACGATCCCCGGGGCGATCGTGTCGCGCACCGTGGCGCAACCGGCCAGGACGGCAGCGACCAGCGGCAGCAACAGATGGGCGAAGCGAGGGCGCATGGGGTTCTGCCCGAAGGGACCAGTTCGACCGCGCCGCCTCAAGCGCGGAAGGCGATGGGCACGCTGGAGACGCCGTTGGTGCTGCCGCGCCGGTACCCGGCGAGGTCGAGCGTCACGTGCGCGTAGCCGAGCGCGCGAAGTTGGTCGGCCACCCTCGTGTGCAGACCGTCCGTGAGCAGCCGGGGGATCTCGGCGGCCCCGACCTCGATCCGCGCCAGGTGTCCGCCCGACCCCGGACCCTGGACCCCGGACCCTGGACCCATCTCATGGTGCCGCACGCGCACATCGTGGAACCCGAGGTCGCGCAGCGCGTACTCGGCCTCCTCGACCATCAGCAGCTTCGCAGGCGTCACGGCCTCGCCGGTCGGGATGCGCGAGCTCAGACAAGCGAGCTGCGGCTTGTCGGCCGTGGGCAAACCGAGCCGGGCCGACAGCTCGCGGATCTCCGCCTTGGTCAGGCCCGCTTCCTTCAACGGCGCCCGTACCTGGAACTCCTCCGCGGCCCGTGCACCGGGACGATGGTCGCCGAGGTCGCTGGCGTTCTCGCCATACGCGATCACGGCGAAACCTTCGGCCTTGGCCAACGGCCCGAGCTCGGTGAAGAGCGCGTGCTTGCAGAAATAACAGCGGTCGGTCGGGTTCGCGAGATAGCGGCCGTCCTGGAACTCGCCGGTGCGCACGACCCGCAGCGGCAGGCCGAACTGCCCGGCGACCTCGACCGCCTCGCGCAGCTCGCGCCGCGGCAAGCTCGGTGAATCGGCGATCACCGCGAGCGAGCGAGCCCCGAGCACGTCGTGGGCGACCTTGGCCAAGAACACCGAATCGACGCCGCCCGAGTAGGCGACGAGACACGACCCATAGCCCCGCAGCAGTCCGCGCAGGCGATCGAGCTTGGTTTCCGGCATGACCGGAGCATGGCGTGGAGGACCGCGATGTCCAGCGACCGGACAGGAGCGCGGGCGGCTCGCCCGCGCGGACCTCGTGGCGGCCGGCAACGCCGGGTGAAGATGCTGCCCATATCCATCGACCTGCATCGTCGACGACGAGCTACCGACGGATCCCCATGGACCGGACAGGAGCGCGGGCGGCTCGCCCGCACGCACCTCGTGGCGGCCGGCAACGCCGGGTGAAGATGCTGCCCATATCCATCGACC
>CAIWVP010000186.1 GCA_903916195.1 uncultured Verrucomicrobiota bacterium
CGCCGAAGGAGTTGCCCGCCGCCGAAGGAGTTGCCAGCCGCCGAAGGAGTTGCCCGCCGCCGAAGGAGTTTCTCGGCAGGGTGAATCCACTTGGGGAGGGCAATCATCATCGGGACATTCGAACCCTACGATTCGGAAAGACGAACCGTAAAGGTTATTCGTAAATTAGTACGAAATAAATAGTTTAGCCTTACAAGGCTTCCTAAGAACATCAAGCAGCGGACGGACGGAACAGATCCACTCGGCCCCACCGGCTCCGGCCGACATTCTTCGGCAGACCTCCATCGAGCGCAGCAGCATGGTGCCCGCGGCCAGCAGCCTCATGAAGTGGCCGATGAAGATGGAGAACAGCCGCAAGCGCTGGCCGGCCAGGCACCCGGAGAAAAGTCAGGAAGAGGTCGAGATTTTCGCCCTGGCACCAAAGCCGGTTCCGCGCAGATCCCCTTCCTTAAGAGCGAAGGGCATCACGGTTGAGATTGGCCGATGGGTCGCACGTTGAGGTGGATCTTGCCGTTCCCGGACGCCTTCGGGAGCGCCGCCCTACCCGCGAGCGGCGCTCCCGGACCCAGCCGTCTGCGCCGGGACCGGATCGCCTCGGTTCAACGCCGGAGGGTCTTCACCGACTCCGCGCGCTGGATGAGCCACGCGCCTTCGCGCTTCACAAGCTGGAGCGCGAACTCTTGCGCGGTGAAGCCTTCTTGCTTGCCGCTCGACATGCTGGCGGTCAGATCCACGCGCGCCGTGCCGGTCTTCGGCCCGAAGGTGACCACCACATCGTAGACCTTCACGTCGAGGCCGCCGCTGAGCTTCTGCGCCAACGCCACCACCTGGCGGATCTCGTCGCGTCCGGACACCTCGTGCACCGGGATGCCCAGGCTCTCGAACCGGATCTGTGCGTCGGCGGCGAAGCGGCCGGTCACCGCCTCCATCTTGGCGAGGCGGACGATGTTGCCGTCCCCCGGCTTGAACGAGGCGTCGGCCGCGAAGCGCTCGACCATCCGCGTCACGCGCTTCGTCTCGGTCGGCCACAGGAGGACGAGGCCGCCGATCGCGCTGGCGACCAGGACGAGGCCCAGCGTCCATCGGAATCCGCGGCTCATCGCAGGACCCTCCCGACCAGCTTCTCGCGCTTGGCCGCGCCGAACTCGTGCTGCTCGACCGGCATCGCGCGGTTGTCGCCGACCATCAGGTATTCGTCCGGGCCCATGACCTCCTCGCGTCCGCCCGAGGGCCAGTTCCACGGCGCGCGGTTGACGAGATACGGCTCATCCAGCTCCTCGCCATCGACGAAGACGTGGCCGCGCATGATCTTCACGCGTTCTCCGGGCAAGGCGATGACCCGCTTGAGGAACATGTTGTGGATCCCGGAGGTGCGGATGGCGAGGATGTCGCCCCGTTGCGGTGGGTGCAGCCAGAGCGAGAGGCGGTTCGCGTAGGCTTTGGTGCCGTCGCGGTAGGTCGGGGCCATGCTGATCCCGGTCACCCGGATGGGCAGCAGCACATAACGGAAGCCGACGACGACGATCGCCACGGTGACGAAGAGGCGCAAGGCGGTCACCCGCAGGTCGCTTCCGACGAGCACGACCCGCCACCAAGGTGCCCGGACCGGCCGTTCAGGATGCGTCTCCAAAGTATCCATGGGGCTCCCAGCGGAGCGACCGCACCTTAGACGACGCTCTGCGCCGGCGACAGGGACATTTGCCAGAGACAGGGCCGACCTGTTCCTCGCAGCGACCCGGGCGGGGAGCGCCGCGGATCCATTGGATGCGATCGGAAGTGGCGGGGACGATGGCTGAAGCAGCGCAGAGTTGAACTCTTGTCCGTATCGCGGATTTGGAATCCGAGGCGCTGGGGCAGGTGAGCGTATCGGGACTTGCCGACGCCCTGCCGAGTGCAACTCGGCGATACAGCAGGTTACAAACCTGCGCCACTGCGGATCGCACCCGGATCCATCCCCTGCCTTGCGCTCGGCCTGACGTGTGGCAAGTATCCTTCTGGTCGCACCTAAACTTCCCGCTCCCATGAACACGCTCTCACGTCGCCAAGCCCTCAAGTCCGCCGGCCTGCTCAGCGCCGGCTTCTTCCTCAGCACGTCCCTGACGCGCGCGCTCGCCCAGACCGCGGCCGTCGCCGGTCCGCACAAGCTGCCTGCGCTGCCCTACTCCTTCTCGGCGCTCGAGCCCCACTTCGATGCGAAGACGATGGAGATCCACCACGGCAAGCACCACGCGGCCTACGTGAACAACCTCAACAAGGCGCTCGCCGACTACCCCGACCTCCAGAAGCTCAGCCCCGAGGAGTTGTGCAAGGGCCTCGACAAGGTCCCCGAGAAGATCCGCACCGCGGTGCGGAACAACGGCGGCGGCCACTACAACCATTCGCTCTTCTGGCAATGCCTCCGCAAGGAAGGCGGCAACGGTCCGGAAGGTCCGTTGGGCGAAGCGCTCGGCGAGCTCTTCACCGACAAGGAGGAAGGCGAGAAGATGTTCGCCGAGAAGGCCCTCGGCGTCTTCGGCAGCGGATGGATCTGGATCTCCGTCACCCAGGACAAGAAGCTGATGCTCGAGACCACGCCCAACCAGGAAAACCCCTTGATGTCCGGACGGCAGCCGCTCATCGGGCTCGATCTCTGGGAGCACGCCTACTACCTCAAGTACCAGAACCGCCGCATCGACTACGTGAAGGCGTTCGTCAACCTGGTGAACTGGGAGTTCGCGGCGGAACGCTTCGAGAAGATCACCGCCTGATCCGGGCGAAACCGGACGGAGGCGAAGCAAGGGCCGCGCGCGAGCGCGGCCTTTTTGCTTTGTTCAACGCAGCTTCTTCACCAGCACCTTCGAGTTGCGGCCGCTGGCGTCGTAGCGCTCGCGGCGGGCGGGCGGCAGGTCCTCCGGCGTGCCTTCGCTGAATCCGGCCTTGCTCTGGAACCAGGTGAACGCCTGGGTGGAGAGCGTGACCAGCTCGGTCAGCCCTTGCTCGCGCGCCTTGGCCTCGACGAACTGAACGAGCTTGCCGCCGATGCCCTGGTTCTCGTGCGACGGGTTCACGAACAGGAACGCCAGCTCGCCCTTCTTCTGCTCCGGGTAGGTGTGGAGCGCGACGCAGGCGACCGGGTTCTTATCGATCTCGAAAAGGTGGTAGTCGCCGATCTGCCGCTCGATGGCGGCACGCGTGCGCTTCACCAGCTCGGCGCTGGCGACGGAGTTCTTGGTCAGGATCAGCAGGCTGCGGATGTCCTTCTTCAGCGCGCGGCGGATCTGCTGGTATTCGTTGGCGTACACCATCGTGCCGACGCCGTCGTTGGAGAAGACCTCGGCGAGCAGGCCCTCGTCGACGCGGCCGCTGATGATGTGGACGCGCGGGACGCCGGATTCGCACGCGGACACCGCGAAGCGCGCCTTCGAGAGGAGCTCGGCCGGGAGCTCGCCGGGATGCTGCGCGATGACCTGCTTGAGGTCCCTCACCGCGACCTGCCGGAGCATCTTGTCCTGCCGGGTGAGGCCTTCGCGCGAGGTGATGTAGATCAGCTTGGTCGCGCGGAGCTGTTCGGCGAGGGCGCAGGCGATGGCGTCGGAGTTCACCCGGTACGTCTTGCCGTCGCCGTCGAACCCGAGCGGCGGCACGACGGGCACGATGCCCTGCGCGACCAGCGACTGGAGGAACTCGACGTCCACGCGCTCGACCTTGCCGGTGAACTGGTGGTCCACGCCGCCGATGATGCCGAGCGGATGCGCGATCACCGCGTTGGTGGACACCGCGCGGAGGTCGTTCGCCGCCAGGCCCTCCAGGATCTCGTGCGTGAGCCGGTTCGCCGCGGTGAGCGCCAGCTTCAACGTGCCCGCGTCGGTGATACCGGCGCCGTCGAGGTTCGACGGCACCACGCCGGACTCCGCCCCGAGCGAGCGGATCTGCTCCGCTGCGCCGTGGACGAGCACGATCCGGATGCTCAGCGAGCGCAGGACCGCGAGATCGAGCAGCAGGTTGGGGAAGTTGTCGTCGGTGACGATCGCGCCGTCGACGGCGACGACGAACGTCTTCTCACGGAAACGAGGGATGTAGCGGAGGATCCCGCGGAGATCGGTTGGCTTCACTACTGGATTTCCTTCGGCACGACGGAGCGAAGTGGCGCAGCCCGCACGGCACGTTGCAACACCGGACTTGCGCCGAGGCCCGGTCCGGTCATTTGGCGAATTCGACGCACCGGGTCTCACGGACCACCGTGATGCGGATCTGGCCGGGATACAGCAGCTCCTCCTCGATCCGGCGCGCGAGCTGGCGGGCCATCAGCAACGACCCGCTGTCATCGACCTGCTCGGGCCGCACGATGACCCGCAGCTCGCGTCCGGCCTGCACGGCAAAGGCCTTCTCGACCCCCTCGAAGCTCAACGCGATCTGCTCCAGGTCCTCGAGGCGCTTGATGTAGGTCGTCATGCTCTCGCTGCGGGAGCCCGGCCGGGAAGCGCTGATCGCATCGGCCGCGGCGACGAGGATCCCGAGCAGGTTCTCGTGCGGGACCTCCTGGTGGTGGCTGGCCACGCCGTTGAGGATGTCCGGGGACTCGCCGTGCCGTTTGAGGAAGTCCGAGCCGACGATGGCGTGCGGTCCCTCGATCTCGTGCGTCATCGCCTTGCCGATGTCGTGGAGCAGACCGGCTCGCTTGGCGGCCTGGATGTCGGCGCCGAGTTCGGCAGCCATCAATCCGCACAGGTGGGCCACCTCGACGGAATGTTCCAGGACGTTCTGCGAGTAGCTGTGGCGGAAGCGCAGTTTGCCGAGCGTCTTCGCGACCTCGGGATGCACCGGCGAGAGCCCGCAGCGGAACACGGCGTCCTCGCCCGTGCGATGGACGAAGGCGTCCATCTCGGTCGTGACCGCGGCCACGACCTCCTCGATGCGGGTCGGGTGGATCCGTCCGTCGAGGATCAGGCGCTCCATGGATTGCCGGGCGACCTCGCGACGGACCGGATCGAACCCGGAGAGCACGACGGCGTTCGGCGTGTCGTCCACGAGCACGGTGACGCCGGTCGCGGCCTCGAAGGCACGGATGTTCCGGCCTTCGCGACCGATGATGCGGCCCTTCATGTCGTCGCCGGTGAGCGCCACGGTGGCCGTGGTGGTCTCGAAGGTGTGGGTCGCCGCGTAGCGCTGGAGGGCCGTGGCGAGGATCCGGCGGGCCTGTTCCTCGGAGCGGTGGCGGGCGTCGTCGAGGATGTGCCGCGACAGGTCCGCCGCGTCCTTGGCCGATTCGCGCTCGACCTCCTTGAGCAGGAGCGTGCGGGCCGATCCGCTGTCGAGTCCCGACACCTCCTCCAGACGGGTCTTGCACTCGACCGACAAGCGGTGGAGCTCGGTGCGTTCCGACGCAAGACCGTCGCGGGCGGATTCCAGCAGCTCCGCGCGCAGCCGGAGATCCTGCTCCTGCTGGGCGAAACGATCGAGCTGGCGGTTGACCACGGCCTCGCGCTCGGCGAGCCGGCGTTCGTCGCCGTCGAGGGCGGCGCGCTGGCCCGCGAGGGCCTGCTCGGTCTCGGTGCGTCCGCGGGCGACCTGTTCCTGGGCGGCGACCTTGGCGATGAGCAGGGCGGACTCGGTGTCCCGCCGCAGCTTTTCCTGGAAGTCGCGCTCGCGCGTGGCGGCCTCGGCCCGGAAGGCCCTTTCCCTCGAGAGGGAGAAGGCATAGGCCAAGCCGCCTCCGACCCCCGTGCAAACGGCGGCGATGACGATCTGTTCGGTCAGCATCGGTATCAAAACGGCGCGGGACCGACGAGGACCTGTCCCGTCGGCATCCACACCTGGTGGAGTTTCACATCGTGCGGCTCCACCGGCACAAGGGCCACGACCTGTCCGTCGAAGCCCACGCCGCAGGAGACCGCATCCGGGCTCAAGGCCAGCATCCGGTCGTAGAAGCCCCTGCCCCGTCCGAGTCGGTTACCAGCCATGTCAAAAGCTATGCCCGGCACCAACACCAAGTCCAGCGCGCTGAACGGCACCACCGGACACCCGGCGCACGGCTCCAGGACCCCGAACCGCCCGGGCCGCAGGTCGGCCGCGGAAAGGACCCGTCTCGCGACGTAGGCACCGGTCGCCGCATCCGATGCGGGCAGCGCGACGGATTTGCCGGCCGCCCATGCCGCGTCCACCAGCGGCCGGATGCGGACCTCGTCCGGCAACGGCATGAACAAAAGGACCGACCGGGCCCCCTTCCAGACCTCGTCCGCGACGATGTGCCGGACCACCTCGGCGCTCTCCGACGCGCGACGCTCTTCCGGCATCGCCGCGATCCGCGCGCGGACCTCGCTCCGCAGCGCCGCCTTGGCTTCGGCCACGGCGCTCATGCGGGCCGGTCCTTCGCCGGGACGACGTGGATCCGCGCGGCTTCGGTGAGCGCCCGCCAGCGGTCGACGCGCTCCTTGATCTTCTTCTCCACGCCTTGGTCGCTCGGTTCGTAATAGCGGCGCGGTTCGCCGAGATGGTCCTGCGGCACGAAATGCCCTTCGTGGTCGTGCGCGTACTGGTAGCCTTCGCCGTGGCCGAGCTGCTTGGCGCCCTTGTAATGGGCGTCGCGGAGATGGGACGGGACCGCCAACGTCCGGCCGGACCGCACGTCCTCGAGCGCCGCGTCGATGGCGACGATGACGGAGTTGCTCTTGTTCGCGGTGGCGATGTAGAGCGCGGCCTCGGCGATGGGGATCCGGGCTTCGGGCCAACCGATGAACTCCGCCGCCTCCGCCGCGGCCCGCGCGAGCACCAGGGCCATCGGGTCGGCCAACCCCACGTCCTCCGCCGCGTGGACCACGATGCGCCGGGCGATGAACCTCGGGTCCTCGCCGGCGTGGATCATCTTCGCCAACCAGTAGAGCGTGGCGTCCGGATCAGAACCGCGCATCGATTTGATGAACGCGCTGATGGTGTCGTAGTGCGCGTCGCCGTCGCCGTCGTAGACGACCGCCTTCTTCTGGATGCACTGCTCGGCGACCGCGAGGTCGATGGGGATGACCCCGTCCGCCACCGGCGGCGTGGTGAGCGCGGCGATCTCCAGCGAGTTGAGCGCCTTGCGCGCGTCGCCGTCGGAGACCCGGACGATGTGGGCCAAGGCATCGTCGTCCGCCCGGATCCGGAGATGGCCGAGGCCGCGCTCACCGTCCGCCAGCGCGCGGCGGAGCAGCCCGAGCAGCTCCGCTTCGGTCAACGGCCGGAGCTCGAAGACCTGCGAACGTGAGACGAGCGGCGAGTTGACGAAAAAGAACGGGTTGTGGGTCGTCGCGCCGACGAGCTTCACCACGCCGCTCTCGACATCGGGCAACAGGACGTCCTGCTGGGCCTTGTTGAAGCGATGGATCTCGTCGATGAAGAGCAGCGTCGGCTGCCCGGTGTTCAGGAGGCGGTTCGACGCTCCGGACAGCACCCGGCGCATGTCGGCGACGTTGGACTCCACGCCGCTCAACCGCTCGAACTTCGCACGGGTCTGCGCCGCGATGATCTGGGCGAGCGAGGTCTTCCCGGTGCCGGGCGGGCCGTAGAAGATCAGCGATTGGACGCGGTCGGCCTCGATGGCTCGGCGCAGCAGCTGACCGGGGGCGAGGATGTGGGATTGGCCCGCGTACTCGGCGAGGTCGCGCGGCCGCATCCGCGCCGCGAGCGGGGCGCTCGTCGCATAGGCCACAGGACCCGGCTCCTCCGCGGACGCGGGGGCCGGCAGGACGGGAGCGGTGAAAAGGTCGACCTGAGCCACGGCTGAGGTTCTGCCAACGGGCGGCCGGCTTCCAAGCCCGCGGAACAAAAATCCCCGCCCTGGCCGTGGGAGACAGTTCCTTCTACCTGAGGACTAGGTGGGAGCAACGGGCAACGTTCGCCTTCCAGTTAAGGCCTGGCGGCTGTTTATAGCACCGTCTTGGCGCTCCCGTGTTTTGTTACAAGGTCGAAGGACATTTGCCTCGATACACGAACCGGGCAGGGAAAATCAAAAGATCGTGGCCGCACCAAAGCGGCAAGGACTTGTCGTCCACCGCCGCGGCCGGCACAAGCGGAAACGTTGGAAGGCCTCGCACCCAGGACACCGGCCTGCGCACGCCGACCTCACCTCCCACCGCCCGTACCTCCCGGTTGGCCCAGCGCTTGGTTCAAGCCTGCCTTGATCTTGTCCTCGTCGAGGTGGCCCTTCCGGTCGGTGTCCCAGACGATCGACCACTTCTCGAACGCCCCGAGGAACTCCGCCTTGGACACCGATTTGTCCTTGTCCGTGTCCATCGCAGCGAGGAGCGCCGGCGCCACGAAGTTTCCGGGACCGAAGCCGCCGCCGCCGGGAGGTCCATCCAGTCCGGGCGGAGGCGGGAACGCCATGTTGAGCCCCTTGCTGACCTGCGCCTGCCGAAGTTCGCCTTCCTTGTCGACGTCCCACGCCGTGAACCAGCGCTCGCCCAGCGCCCGCATCTCCGAGGGCTGCACCTTCCCGTCCCGGTCGCTGTCCGCCAGCGCGAGCATCGGTGCCGCCAAGAAATTTCCCGGACCGAAACCGCCGCGGCCACCCGGGCCGCCGCCGAACATCCGGTCCTGGACCTCCTTGCCCTTCGACTTGCCGGCAAGCTGGTCGCCGACCGACGCGCTGCGGGCGACGACGAACGCCTTCAGAGGCTTCGACGCACCGAAACCGCCTCCACCGCCTCCACCGCCTCCACCGCCTCCACCGCCACGCCGGCGCGGGCCATCGCCACCGCCGGGTTGGCCTTCCGGCCGTGGCCGTTCGCCTCCGGGAGGCGGCCCGCGGAAGTCGCCGCGCGTGGCACCCGGTGACGGGACCTCGCCGGCGACGGATTGCTCGAAGCGCCGGGCCTTCTCCTCGCCTTCTTCCTTCACCGCGTCGCGCGTGGCCGCGGCGACCTCGTCCACCTGCGCGATGAGGCGCTCCGGCCGCGCGACGGTCTTGTCGATGCGCCCGAACTCCGTGCGGTAGGCGTCGCGGAAGGCCTCGACCGCGAACGCCCGCTCCAAGAAACGGTTCGCGCCGGTCCAAGGATGCCAGATGCTCAGCTGCTCGCGCTCATCCTGGGTGCCCTTCATGCCGAAGGTCCCGAACGAGTGGTCGAGGTCCCACGGGATGAAGGTGGCCTTGCCCGTGCCTGCGTCGATGTGGACGTAGAAGTTCTGCCCCATGTCGAGCACGCTGTCGAAGTTGGAGAGCCAGACGGTCACCGCCATGAAGCGGGCGAACGCCTGGACGTCCACGAACTCGCCGAACCGTTTCGCGAACTCCGCGTCATCCGCGTGCGACACGAACTTCGCCAGCTCCATCACCCGTTTCTTCTGCGCCGCGGTCGGCTTGGTCTTCGGGTCGTATGGGCCTTCGTATCTTGCCCAATCATCGCCCAGGTCGGAGAACAGGCGCGATGTGACGGGCTTCAGCACCAGGCCGACCTTCGACCCGAAGCGTTGCTGGGCGAAATGGGCGTCGACGTTCTCGACGAGCGTGTACAGGCCGAAGTAGCGGTTGGTGTGGGCGCCCGGGGCATCCACGTAGACCTTGGCGTAGGCGGTCCGCGGCGCCGGGGCACCGGCGTCGCGGTACAACCGATAGCCGAGGGCGTCGTTCATCATCGCCGCGTCGGTGGTGTTGTTCTGGAGGTCGAGGGTGGTGAGGCCCGCGAGCTTCTGGCCTTTGACATAGCGGTTCAGGTCGATCTTGAGCGGACGCTTGTCCCCGCCCTGCGACTC
>CAIWVP010000187.1 GCA_903916195.1 uncultured Verrucomicrobiota bacterium
CGGCACCCCTCGGCGCGAGGTCAACGCGCGGCTGCCTTGGGCGACACCTCGAGGATCCGGCCCGGCAGCCAGCCCATCTGGCTCTTGAAGTCGGTCGGCCGGGTGTATTCCAGCACGTAGATCTTCTTCCCGGCCACATGGACGTCGATCGGACGTCCGAGCGGCGCCAAGAAGGTCGTCGTCCGCGCCGTCCAACCGCCGTCCGTGCCGCGGCCCAGCTTGACGCTCAGCACGTCGAACCCGGTGTCCGCGCCGCCGACGCCCGGGATGAGGTTGCCGAAGCGCCCGACGAGGAACCCGTTTCTCGCCCCTTGCGGCCAATCGTCGCCGAGCCAAGCGATGCCCGCCGGCGAGCTATGCGGCGTGAACGTGCCCGTCGGCTTCCCGTCGAACAGCGCGGCCGGCCCGAGGTTCATCACCGGCAGCACGAACTTCTGTCCCGCCGGGGCGTCCGGCGTGTGCGGATACCACTTCTTGCCGGCCGGCACGTCGGTCAGCTGATACGGGAAACCGTGGTGCTCCGGCGCCTCGCCCGGCTTCGGCGGCGTGATGAGATCCATCTCCTCGCCGGCGTGCGCGTCGGGTCCGTTCGCGATCGTGAACAGATGGCCCGAGGCGTCCCAACCGAAGCTGTACGCGTTGCGGATGCCGCGGGCGACGACCTCCAGCACCGGCGTGGCGGCCATCGGGTCGAAGCGCCATAGCGACGCGGTGATGTCGGTCTCGCCCATCTTGCCGAGGTTCGGCGCGTCGCCGGTCTCGCCGCCGTCCGTGCGCGATCCGCTGCTCAGGTAGAGCAATCCGTCCGGACCGAAGCGCAGGTCGGACACGCCGTGGTTGTAGGGCCCGATCCCATACGGATAGCTCGTGCGGAACCACGGCTTGGGCGCGACCGGATCCCCGTCCGCGTCGGCGGCGCTGGTGCGGTAGATGCCGACTTCATTGGTCACCAACGGACGGCTGTCGACGCGCTGGTTGAAGCTGATCCATAACCGCCGCTGGGCATCGAGCGCGAGGCCCAGCGTCGAGAACTCCCCGGCCCGGAGCCCGACATAGTCGGCCGGCCAGACGATCTGCTTGAACTTCTTCGTCGCCAGGTCGAGCCGCCACACCGCTCCGCCTTGGCCGAGCACGTACAGCTTGCCGCCCTTGCCGTCGCTCGCGATCCGCGTCGCGAAGTCCGGCAGGCGCGCGAACTCCTTCAGGTCGAACCCGTCCGGTGCCGCCGGCAGCGGGCGGAAGTCGCTGGCCTTCTTCAACGCCTCGTAGGTCTTGAACTCCGTCGTGGCGCGGATCCGGGCCACCTCGTCCGGGACGACCGGAGCGGCCGTGTTGCCCCACGAGTTCATCGTGAAGGTGAGCACGTCCGCGACCTGCGTGTCGGTCAGGACGGCGGCCGGCATCTGGCCGTGGTAGGCGCGGCCGTTGACGGTGATGGGATCCTTGAAGCCGGCCACGACCGCGCGGATGGCCCCGTCCCGGTTCGCCGCGAGCCAATCGGATCCGGCGAGCGGCGGATACGTGCCGGGGGTGCCGCGCCCGGTGACCTGATGGCACATCGAGCAGTTGGCCGCGTAGAGGATCTTGCCGCGCCCCAAGGACGCCGCGAGCCCGGGCGCCGGATCGGCCGCGAAGACGACCGCCGTCGCCGCCATCGCCGAGACCCAACTTACGACGGCAAAACTTCCCGGGAAACACATGGCGCGGACGGTAGGAACCCGATCCGCCAAGTCAACGCGCTCAGCAACGCGGCAGCGGTCAGGAGAGCGGACTTTCCAGTCCGCCCGGAGCTGCCGATGGCCCGTTGCTGGCGATTACTCACGGGTCCTTCCCGGTGCTCCGCGGCGCAACTGCATGTCGGATGCCCCGCCCCGGCGTGGGCGCCGCTTCCTATCGCCCCGCTCGCTGCCGGGTGCGATCGGAAGTGACGGACACCGCGGCGGATGTAGCGCCGAGTTGCACTCGGCTGTATCGCGGATTTGGAATCCGCAGGCGCTGTGGCAGGTGAACGGGTGGGACTTGTCGGCGCCCTGCCGAGTGCAACTCGGCGATACAGCGGATTGAAAATCCGCGCTACGATTGCCCTATCACCCCGCGCCGCTCGCGGGTTGCCAACCGTCCGCCCCGCTCCCATCCTCACCATCGATGAACCCACATGATTTCTACGTCGAACGCGTGGTGGACCTGCTGGATCCCGCGGCCAACCGCATCCTCGACATGTCCGTGGACGAAGCCCGCGCGCGGGTGCTCAGCGGTGATGCTGCGAAGGTCGCCGAGATCGACGGCTCGTTCGCGCTGCTCGCCCGTGACGGCAAGACCATCCGCATGGCCCGCTCGCTCGACCGGCCGATGCGCTACTTCCTCGCCAAGCGCGCCGAAGGCCCCGCGCTCATCGTCGCCGACCGCATGGACGCCCTGTACGCGCAGCTCCAGAAGGAGGGCCTCGCCGACCAGTTCCATCCCAGCTACACGCGCATGGTGCCGGCGCATCACGTCGTCGAGATCCAGCTCATCGGCTGTCCCGATCCCGATCCCACCTACACGCGTTTCTTCACGCCGGAACGCGATTCGCTTCCTGCCGACCTCGACGAGATCGGCCGCCGTTATGTCGGCGCGCTGGTGGACGAGATCGCCAAGCAGCTCCGCGCGTTGCCCGAGACGGCTCCCATCGGCGTCGCCTTCTCCGGCGGCGTGGACAGCGGGTTGGTCTTCCTCGCGACCTATTTAACGATGCGGAAGCTGGGGATGAGCCTCGCGCGGCTGAAGGCCTTCACGCTCAGCTTCGGCGACGGGCCGGATCTGGCACAGGCGCGAGAGTTCTTGGGACGCCTCGGTCTCGGCCTGTTCCTAGAGGAGATCCACGCCGACCCGGCGGAACTCGACCACACCGAGGCCCTGCGCGTGCTGGAGGACTACAAGCCGCTCGATGTCGAATGCGGCACGATGGCGCTCGCGCTGTGCCGCGGCATC
>CAIWVP010000188.1 GCA_903916195.1 uncultured Verrucomicrobiota bacterium
CAGTCGCAGCAACACATCATCATGAAAGACACATCCCAGCGCCGACGGGGCCAATACCCGGGCGGCTTCTCGGCCCTCACCGGGGCATTGATCGCGGCCGGTCTCCTCACCCCTGCCGCCCACGCGCAGGTCCAGACCGCCGGCACGTTGTTCGTCAACATCGACGCCACGTCCTCGGCCGAAGGCACGCTCAAGAGCATCAAGAACGCCGGCACGCTCGGAGGATTCTTCGTGGCCACCGGCGACGACACCGCGACACCCAAGGTGGCCACGGTCGGCGGCACGAAGGGCATCCAGTTCGATGGCACCGACTACATGCAGCTCGCGGATTCCGCCGCGGGCGCCAGCCTCATCCTCGCGCCCGACGCCATCACCGGCGAAGACCCCACGCACTCGATCGAAGTGTGGGCGCTCAATCCGCAGGTCGGCGGCGAGGAGACGCTGGTCTCTTGGGGCCACCGGGGTGGCGGTCCCGACGGCTCGAACGTCTCCTTCGGCTACGGCTCCGACTTCCGCTGGGGCGCTGTCGGCCACTGGGGCAGCCCGGACCTCGGCTGGAACAGCGACGGCGGCAACCCGCCCGCCAACAAGTGGCACCACCTCGTCTACACCTATGACGGCACCACCTCGCGCGTCTATTCCGACGGCAAGCTGGCCAACGCCGAGATCCTCGGTGCCGGTGTCGTCAACACCTTCACCGGCACGGCCATCAACCTCGCGACCCAGCTCGATGCGGACGGCACCACGCCGACCGGCGGCCTGCGCGGCTCGCTGGCGCTCGGACGCGTCCGCATCCACGACGGCGTCCTGACCGACGCGCAGGTCGCGGCCAACTACAACCTCGAGAAGGCGGCGTTCATCGACCCTGCCGCGCCGCCCGAGATCCAGCCGGAGCGCTTGGCCAAGGGACCGGTCCACCGCTACACGTTCAGCGAGACCTCCGTGGCGGACGCCACCGGGCTCAAGATCAAGGATTCGGTCGGCACCGCGGACGGCACGGTCCTCGGCGCGGGCGCGGCGTTCACCGGCAGCCGGCTCAAGCTGGCGGGCGGCCCGTCCGCGGAGGCGGCCTATGCGGACCTGCCCAACGGCCTGGTCTCGGTGAACGGCGTCGCCAACGGCGGCACCGGAGAGTTCGCGTTCGAGACCTGGATCAAGGTCACCGGCGGCCGCACCTGGTCGCGCGTGTTCGACTTCGGCTCCAGCGGGACCGATGGCGAGGTGAACGGCCCCGGCGGCGGCGGCACGGGCCTCGACTACCTCATCTACAGCGCCCAGATCGGCGACGACGTGAACTCCCGACGCCTCGAGGTCCGCAACGCGGATCCGGAAGACAAGGGCACCGTCACCGCCGACACCGGCACCGGCACCTTCAACACCGACACCCACGTGCTGGTGACCTGGAAGGAGAGCACCGGCCGCGTCTCGCTCTACGAGAACGGCAAGGAGGTCGCCGGGCTCACCACGCCCACCAAGCTCAGCGATCTCAACGATGTGAACGTCTGGCTCGGCCGCTCCGCATGGAACGGCGACCAGAACACACAGGGCGAATACGACGAGGCGCGGTTCTACGACTACGTCCTCACCCCCGGCCAGGCCCTCGGCAACGCCGGCGCCGGCCCCGACCTGATCAACGACCACGACGTCTCCGCGACCATATCGGCGCCGCCGGCGGACCAGAGCATCCCGGAGACCCTCCCTGCCGTGTTCCGCGTCGCGGCCAAGGGTTCTTCGCCGATCGCTTACCAATGGAACCGCGACGGCAAGCCCATCGCCGGCGCGACCGGACCGAGCTACGCCATCCCCGCCGTCAGCGCGGCCGACGACGGCGCCGCGTTCACCGTCGAGGTCTCCAACACCGTCGCCGGCAAACCGGCCAAGGTGGTCAGCGCCGCGGCCAAGCTCAAGGTCGTCAGCGACACCGTGACCCTCAAGAACCGCTACAGCTTCAGCGAGGCGGCCGGCGCGACGAAGGTCGTCGACTCGGTCGGCGCAGCGAACGGCGACATCCTGGGTTCCGCGACCCTCGGCGGAGGCCAGCTCGCGCTCGACGGCATCGAGGGCAACTACGTGAACCTGCCCAACGGCATCATCACCGCCCTCGGCGACAACGGCACCATCGAGGCATGGGCCACCTATGCCGGTGGCGGCAACTGGTCGCGCATGTTCGACTTCGGCACGAAGGACGACGGCGAGGACGGCGGCGGCAACGGCATCGACTACCTGTTCTTCACGCCGAAGTCCGGTGACGGTATCCCGCGCTTCGTCGCCAACTTCCCGGCGGGTGGCGATACCACGGTGTTGAGCCAACCCGGCTCGACGCCGATCAACCAGCCGTTCCAGCTGACCATCACGTACAGCTTCACCGGCAACACCACCCGCCTCTACACCAACGGCGTGCTGCTCGCGACCGCGCCCGCCACCAAGCCGCTGGCGGCCCTCGTCGGCGCGGACAACAACAACTGGCTCGGACGCTCGCAGTTCACCTCCGACCCGAACTTCGCCGGGAAGTTCGACGAGTTCCGCCTCTACAAGGGCGCGATGACGCCCGCCCAGGTCGCCGCCAGCGCCGCCGTCGGCCCGGATGCCCTACCGGCCGCTGGTCCGAGCGTCTCGACCACCCTCCCGGCCGGCCTCAGCGGCTCGCCGCTCGCCAACGCCGTGGTGGACACCGCCAAGAAGACCATCACCGCCGACCTCCCCGCCGGCGGCGCGCAGAGCTTCCTGACGATCACGCCCGCGGTGAACGTGAAGTCGGTGGCCATCGCCAACGGCAAGCTGGTCATCACCTACCAGTGAGCGGCCTGCGCCGTGCCGCGCGCCATGCGCGGGCACGGCGTCGACGGACCTGCTCCAGACAAGCCCTTCCCGTTACCGGGAAGGGCTTTTTCGTCGGCGACGACCTTCAGCGGCCGCTCGAGCGGTCGCGCAGCGCCTTGGCCCGCGGGTTGCCGGGTTCCAACGCCAGCGCGCGGTCGAGATGCCTCGCGGCCTCCTCCCGTGCGCCGGAGCGGAACAACTGTTCGGCCAACAGCGTGTGCGCGTCGGCATCGCCCGGGCTGCACCGGATCGCCATGCGCAGGCTGGCGATGGCTCCGGCCCCGTCGCCGCCGCGCGACCGCGCGAGCCCGAGGTTGAAATGGGCCTGGGCGAAATCGGGCTTCAGGCCCACGGCCTTGGAGAAGATCTCGTCCGCGTCGGACCAACGTGACTGGCACATCAGCGACAGCCCGAGCTGGACCAAGCCGCTCAATGAATCCGGCCGGGCCGCGAGGTGGCTCCGGAACGCGGCCTCCGCTTCGGCGCACCGGCCCTGCTGGAGGTGCAGCCGTCCCAGCACCAGCAGCCCTTCCGGATCGTCCGGGAAACGGCCGAGGAGTTCGGCCAACGTGGCCCCGGCCTCGGCGAAACGGCGCTGGATCAGCTGCTGGTTCGCCCGCTCCACGGAACGGGCGCGGTCCTGTTTCAGGTCCTGCACCTCGCGCAGGAACGGGTCCGGCCAATCGAAGGGACGCGGCATCGCGGCAGCGCGCTTGGCCAAGGCGACCGCCGACACGTCGTCGCCCGTCCGCGCGCGCGCCTGGCTGAGCAGGAGCACGGCGGGCCGCGCGGTGTAGGGGTTCGTCAGGCACGGCGCCAGGAGGTCGGCCGCGACGGCGGGCAGGTTCTCGGCGAGGTGGATGCGGGCCGATTCCAGCCGCGCCGCCGGATGCCCCGGACGCGCGGCCAGGATCGGCGCCAGCCACTCCTTCGCCTCGGGGTGACGTCCGCGCTCGACCAAGGCCTGCGCCAGCCGCAGCCGGGGCGCGTCGTTCGTCGGCGCGGCCAGGTGCGCCGCGCGGGCCAGATTGGTCAGCGCCGCTGCCGGAGAATCTTGTAGCTGGAGCAGCCCGAGAAGGTGCGGCCATCGCGCCGAACCCTCATCGAGAGCGGACGCCTGCGCATAGCAGGCCTGCGCCTCGGCCGGGAATTCCCCGGCCTCGAACGTCTGCCCGAGCCTGCCCCACGCTGGGCCGGACGCCCGCGACGCGACGACCTCGGCGCGGGCCTTCGTGATGATCTGGAGCATCTCCCCGTTCGCCACGCCCACAGGCATCGTCGGCGGATCCGGCTGAGTCGGCGCGGACGGCTCACACCCGACCAGAACCACCGCGAGCCCGATGGCGAAGATCCCGCGGCAAGGCTGTCTTGAGGTGGAGACGGCCCGTTCTGCCGGCGGAAGCGACGGCGATGTCGGAGAATGAAGCGTCATGGCGTCGCCCGCGTGCCGGTCCCCTTCCGCAACACCACCGATGCGTCGGCGGCACCGCCGGCGAACCGCTCCTTCGTCCCGTCCGGCCACGACACCTCGACCGTCGCGTACCCGGGGTCCTTGCCGAGACCGATATGCAGCGCCGGCTCATGGCTCGACAAGTAGCTGGTGGCCGGTTGCAGCAACGCCCAATGGCGGCGTCCTCCGGCCACCACGACGGCTTCCGCACCGATGGCGTCGCGTCCGCCCGCGGCAGGATCGACGAGCCGCAGCTTCAGCCAGTGGCCGCGCGCCGGGACGACGTTGCGGTGGACCCGCACGGGTCCGCCCAGGTTCCCGGTCACCAGGTCCGGCGCGCCGTCGCCGTCAAGGTCGCCCACCGCCAAGCTGCGTCCGACCAGGGCCTCGCCGCTGAACGCGGGGTTCGCGGCCGAGATGTCGCGGAAGCGCCCGGTGCCGTCGTTGACGAAGAGTTGCGCCCGCTGCGCGTAGCGGCCCCACCACGGGTCGACGCCGGCGCCGACCGGCGTCTGGCCCGGGGTCGCGCGGCGGACGAGACCGTTGACCTGAGCGAGGTCCGGCCAACCGTCGGCATCGAGATCGGCGAAGACGGCGCCGAAGCCCGTGCCGCGCCACCCGGCGTCTTGAAGGCCGCTGTGCGCCACCGAATCGGTGAACAGGCCGCGTTGGTCCTGCCGGAAGAACGAGTGGAACTCCTCGGTGAGATGGGTGACGAAGAGGTCGCCGAGCCCGTCGCCGTCGCAATCCGCGAAGGCCGTGCCCATGTTCGCCGCGGGTCGCCCCATCGCGTTGAAGGCGAGCCCGCGAAGGGCCGCCTCCTCGCGAAAGGTGCCGTCGCGTTGGTTGATGAAGAGCCGGTTCGCGCGGCCGTCGTCGGCGCAGAAGATGTCGGGCCATCCATCGCCGTCGAGATCGGCGCACACCAATCCGAGTGCCACGCCGGGCGCGCGGGTGAGGCCGGAGACCTCGGTGCGGTCCTCGAACCTCGGCGCCGCGCCGCGCCGGCCCGTCACGTTGCGCCAGATCCGCGTCGATGTCGGCGCGAACGCCGCGGGCGCGCAGAAATCCTGGCGGCCCTGCGCGTCGTGGCAGACCTGCGTGGGGTCGTGGTCGACGTAGTTGCCCACGACGAGGTCGAGCCAGCCGTCGCGGTCGAAGTCGATGAAGCTGGCCGGTGCCGCCCAACGCGGGTCGTCGATGCCGGCTCCGGCGGCGATCTCCTCGAACCGGCCGCCGCCGAGGTTGTGCAGCAGGCGCACGGCGCCGTACTCGGTCACGACCAGATCGGGCAGCCCGTCGTTGTCTATGTCGCCGGCGATGGCGCCCATGCCGCGGCCCGCGAGGTCCGCGCCGGAGCCGGCGGAGACGTCGTGGAACCTGCCGTCGGCCTCCTGGTGGAAAAGCTGGTTGCTACCGCCCGCGCCGCCGCGGCCGTCCTGGACGCAGTACACGTCGAGCCGACCGTCCTGGTCGAAATCGAGGAGCGCGATGCCCGAGCCGACCTGGTCGGGCATGTCGTAGTTCGTCCCGGTCCGATGCGTGAACCGGATGCCTGATGCCTCCGTGATGTCGGCGAACCACTGCGGACCCGGCGGTTTCGTCCCGGGACCGGCCGCTGCGTCCGGCCGCGACGGACGTCCGCAACCGCACCACATGCACATCGCGCAGAGGAGGATGAGCGAGGCAAGGGGGCCGCGGGCGCAGGGCCGCGCGACGGATGATCGCGGGGTCCCGATGTCATCGCCGGTTGCCATGTGCCGGATCAGCCCCATTTCAATCCCGGACGTCGCAACGCCGCCATCGCCTCCTCCGGCGACAGGCCTTGCTGGGCGTCGGCCGCAAGCTCGGCGCGGCGGCGTCTCCAGTGTTCCTGCTCCGCGGCGGTGGCCTGGTGCACCTTCGCGTAGGGCACCTCCTGGCCGGTGAGCAAGGCGATGTAGCCGTCCATCTTGAACGAGTTCGACGGGCTCAGCAGGGAGATGCCGGCGACGACGCTCGGCCCGTTCTCACGGTAGAAATCCACGACCGGCTCCGCGCCGTGGAGCGCGACATGCTCGCGGCAATGGCGCCAGAACGGGGTGTCGAGGCGCTTGTTGAACCGGAAGTGGACGGCGAGGAAATCGCGGATGTCGTCCCACTGCTCGCCATTGAAGCGGTTGAACAGCGCGACCAGGGTGGGCGGAGGATCGCACTGGCTGTCCGAAAGCGAATCCGCGAGCGTGCTGGTCTCGACGCAGATGACCTGGAGCGACGTGGCCTCGAGCGGTTCGACGAAGCCCGCGGAGTTGCCGACGGCGACGACGTTGCCCACCCAGCTGCGGCGGTACCGACCGGACCGGAACTTCACGACCCGAGTCTGCCCCGGCTCGATCTTTGGGTTCTTGCGCGCGAACTCCTCCAGCGCCGCCTCGTCGGAGAGGAAGGCGGAGGAGTACACGTAGCCCCGGTTGACGCGCTTCTCGTGGTCGATCTGCCAGCACCATCCGGCATCCATCGTCTCGGCGATGGTGTAGGGTTTGATCCGCTCGCCTTCGCCGCGAGCCCAACCGCCGACGACCGCGCGGTCGCAGAACAAGGTGTCGGCGTAGCTGAGGAAGGGCTCGGCGAGCAGCCGGCCGAGCAGCTCCGAGCGGAACCCCGAGGCGTCGACGTACAGGTCCCCGACGATCCGCTCACCGGACTCCGCCACGAGCGCGGCGACGCCTTGGGGCCCCGGCTCGGCCGAGACCGTGGCATCGGTGATCTCCACGCCGGCCTCGCGGCAGCGGTTTTCCAGCCATCCGACGAAGGTCACGTTCTCGAGATGGAACGCGTGGTTGTTGTGCAGGCGCGGGAAGCCGTCGGGCCGGCGCGGGAAGACCTTGTCGTGCGCCATGAAGGCGGAGGCGTTGCCGAGCCACGGCTGTCCCGGGTCGTGGTAGAAGCCGTTGTTGCGGGAGAGCTCCGGCTGCCGCTTCTCGAACTCGTAGGCGAACGTGTAGTAGAAATCGCGCTTCGCGCCCCAGGCGAAGCGGATACCCAGTTTCCACGTCGGGTTCGCCTCGGCATAGAAGGCCTGCGGCTTGACCTTGAGATGCTCGAAGAAGTGCCGCGGGAAGACCGACGTGGTGCCTTCGCCGACCGCGATGATGCCGATGTCCGGGCTCCGGACGACGCGGATCCCCAGGTGGGGAAGCTTCCGCTTCAGGGTGAGCGCGGTCATCAGCCCGGCGCTCCCGGCTCCGAGGACGACGACGGTGGAGATCTTCATTGGCGGTAGGAGCCCGCAGGTCCCCCACGGATGGCGCGGGACCGGAGGGCTGTCCCCGGATATTATCGGGACGGCGCGGGGCGTCCATGAGTTCGCACGCAGGCCAGCTGAGATATTTGCCGACGGCCAGGTGCCGGGGCCGGCCTGTCCTACCGCACTCCGCGCTTCAAGCAGGGCGGTGTCCTTGGTGCGGAGATCTACCGCCCGCCCGCTCGGCGGGAGATCCGGCCGAGGTGTGGTGTCGCTGATCGTCGCGCGGGTCACGGGCTTCGCCGCGGTCGGCCTGGTCCATTTCGACCTGGGCGGCGGCCGTCTCGGTGGGTTCAACTGGGACGGCTGCTTCCGGGTCTTCGACGTCCGGCCTTGATGCCGGAGCTCAGGGCTCCTTGGGGTTCGTATGCACGGTCCCGCTCGGCGAGATCAGCGATCCGATCAAGAGCACGGTGAAATCGCCGGGCTCGGCGATGACCGCGAACTCGTCGTCGGGCTGGTAGACCGTCCCGGCGTGGCTCACCAGGCCGTCCAGCACCGTGATGTCGCCACTCGGTCTCCCGATTGTCGGGCAACACCGGGAGTTCCGCGACGCCCGTCGCGACGTCGGTGGCGGTCCGGTCCGGGAACCGATCCAGCGAGGTCTCCGGAGGGCGGGTCCAGAACTTGTCGCCGATGCGCCAGCGTGTGAGGTTCATCAGCCAGCCTTTGAAGGTCCCGCGCGACGGATAGCAACCGAGGTCCTGCATTGTCTCCGCCACGCGTTTGAAGACGTCTGCGCGACCACCTCCGTCTCGGATTCTGTCAGCCCCTATCGCCGGGCGAGGCCGAAAACCGTTTGAGGTGGATCGTGGGGATTTCGTCCCGGCTCGAGGGGCCTCCCAGTTGCCCAGACGTCCGGACGCCCCAGAAGTCGCATGTTCCGCGCCCCACGCTTGGCACCGGGGCCGGGTCGCGCTACACACGCCCCGCTTTGGTCGCCAAAAAGACACCGATGTCCGCTGCTCCGGTCGTGCTGCCGTTGGATTCGCCGCAGCGCCGGCGGCTGCCGCCGCTTTTGCGGCGGGCATGGTACGGGCTGAACCAAGCGTTCCGCCGGCGGATCGCCCACACCGGCGTCACCCCCGACCAGTTCACCGCCATGCGGACCCTGCTGGAAGGGGATCCCGAGGGCATGACCCAGCGCGACCTGACGCTTGCGATGTCGAGCGACCCCAACACGGTGGCCTCGCTGCTCGAGCGCATGGAGGAATCGGGATGGGTCGAGCGGCGTCCGCACGAGCGCGACCGCCGTGCCTACCGCATCCGGCTCCTGGCCTCCGGGCGCGAACGCTACGAGGTCGTGCGCGACCTCGCGGTCGCGTTGCAGACGGACACGCTCGGCGTGCTGCCCGTCGAGGAGCGCGAGTCGTTCTTGGCGCAACTGGAACTGGTGGCCGCTTCGTGCCGCAAGGCCGCCGAGGACGCCCCGCGATCAAGGGCCTGACCGGTCAAGCATCCTGTGCCGGTTGCTTTTGGCTTTGCGCTCAGCACGTGCTTTCGCGGCTAATCCGCCGATGGAAGCGCCCCCCGTCCTGATCGCCGTAGAGGCGCCGCCCGTGCTGCCCAGGACGGGCCTTCCCGCATGGCGGTGGGCCGCGATGCTCGCGCTGCTGGCGGCCTATCCGTTGATCCTCGGCCTGCTCGCGGAGGTGTTGGGCCGTTTCGGGGTGAAGGAGACTTCCGGCTCGACCACGTTGTTGCCGGACACGACGGGAGAGCTCCTGGTCACCTGCGGCGAGAATTTCGGGGTCTTCGCCGTGCTGTTCGGCATCGCCTATGCGTTCGGGCGGCCTTCGATGGACGATCTCTGGGCACGCTGGCGTCGTCCGTGGACCACGCTCGGCCTTGGCGCCGCTTGGTCCATCGGTCTGCGCGCGCTGGTCGCCGGGTTGGTGACGTGCGTCGCCGTGGCGTTGATCATCTGGCAGAAGATCCACGGCGGCGAAGCGGCGTCCTTGGACGCCTTCCGGCCGAAGATCGAGAATCTCATCAGCCCGGCGGCGTTGCACGATCCCGTCTATCTGTTCACGACGCTCACGCTCGTCAGTTTCGTGGTCGCGGGGTTGCGCGAGGAGCTTTGGCGCGCCGGCATGATGGCGGCCTTCGGCAAGCTGCTCCCCGCACGGTGGCGCAATCGTTGGGGCCAGGCGGCGTCCATCGTGTTCGCCGCCGTGATCTTCGGTCTGGGCCATCTACCCCAAGGGGCGGCCGGCGTGGTGCTCACCGGCGTGCTCGGGCTCGGGCTCGGTTGGGTGATGACCTTCCACCGCTCGCTCTGGGTAGCGGTCCTGGCGCACGGGTTCTTCGACGCCACTTCCTTTGCCGGCCTCTGGGCGCTCGAACGGTCGGGGTTGCTGAAGCAGTTGATTCCCGGCTGAACCGCCCGGTCGGCTCTATACGGCGAACACATCACCGTCCTCGGCGATGGTGAACGGGATGTCGCCGAGCTGCGACGCGATCATCCGGCGCGTGCCGGCGCGGTCGGCCCAGAATTCCCGGGCCAAGTGGACGAAGACGATCTTCTTGATCGCCCGGCCGCGAAGTTTGGCGAAGAGCGTCTCGGCAGGGACGTGCGCCAACTCGCAGACGAGCAGGTCAAGCGGTTTCGTGAGCAGGGGATCCAGGTCGCCGACGTCGCCGATGTCGGCCGAGTGGGCGATGCGCAGGCCCGGCGACTCGATCAGGAAGCTGAACGCCTCGAAGCAGGTGGCGGGGTGCCTTGGTTGGAACGCGCGGCGCAACGACTCGAGGTGGGTCGTGTGGTGCGGCGTCACCGTCACATCGCCTTCGCGGACCTTCACCGCCGGCGCGAGCGGGCCCCAGTTGATCGGGAACCCGACGATTTCCTCGGGCAGCACGGTCGCCTCCAGCCAGGCCTTCATCGCCTGGACGCCACCGCCCGGCATGTGGACCGGCAAGGCACGGCGCCGTCCCTCCAGCCACAGGCCCTGCACGAAGAGGGAGAACCCGCCCACATGGTCGCTGTGCATGTGGGAGAGGAAGACGCTGTCGATGGCGTGATAGCTGAAACCGCTCGCCTTGTACGCGGTGCTCGCCCCGTCACCGCAATCGATGAGCAGGTTGGCCGTGCCGATCTGGTAGAGGAACGAGGAATGGCGCCGGTCGGGACATGGCCAGCCTTCGCCGACGCCGAGGCAGTGCAGGTACACTTCGGGTCTTTGTTTTCCTAGGGCAGGCATGCGGGACGGATGGGTGAGGTTTGTGCCGGATCGGCACCCGGGTGACAAGCCCTTGCTCCGGATGGCCTTCCGCCCGGCCGCATCGATACGCGGCAACCGAGGCAGCCGTCGGGCAAGGCGCCTCCGGCGCCGTATCAGCCCGCGTCCGCGAAGCTCTCCGCCATCGCCACGGCCTTCAGCATCGCCTTGGACTTGTTGACCGTCTCCTGGAACTCGCCCTCGGGCGTCGAGTCGTTCACCCACCCGCCGCCCACCTGAACATAGGCCTTGCCGTCCTTCACCAGCGCGGTGCGGATGGTGATGCAGTGGTCCGCGTTGCCGTTGAAGCCGAAGTAGCCCACGCAGCCGCCGTAAGGCCCGCGCGTCGTCCCCTCGAGCTGCGAGATGATCTGCATCGCGCGGATCTTCGGCGCGCCGCTCAGCGTCCCGGCGGGGAAGGTCGTGCGCATCAGGTCGAAGCTCGTGTTCTCCGCCCGCAGCGTGCCCTCGACCTGCGACACGATGTGCATCACGTGGCTGTAGCGCTCGATCACCATCAGGTCCTTCACCTGCACGCTGCCGTAGTCGCACACGCGGCCGATGTCGTTCCGCGCGAGGTCCACGAGCATGACGTGCTCCGCGCGCTCCTTCGGGTCGGCGAGCAGGTCCTTGGCGTTGGCCTCGTCCTCCGCCTCGGTCTTGCCGCGCGGACGGGTGCCGGCGATCGGGCGGATCTCCACATGGCGGTCCTCGCAGCGGACGTGCAGTTCGGGCGAGGCGCCGACGAGCGCGAAGCCGTCCAGCTCCAGCAGGAACATGTAGGGCGACGGGTTGATGCTGCGCGCCGCGCGGTACAGGTCGAAGGGCGAGGCCTTCACCGCCGCGCTGAAGCGCTGCGAGCCGACGACCTGGATGATGTCGCCCGCGGTGATGTACTTCTGCGCCTCCGCCACGTTGGCGAAGAACTTCTCCTTCGTGGTGTTCGACACGAACGGCACCGGCGGCACCTCGCGCGGCAGCTCGACCGGACGGTTCTCGATCGGTTGGCGGAGGAGCTCGACGATGCGGTCGATCTCGTCCACGGCGGCCTCGTAGGCGTCCTCGGGCTTCTGGCCGGGCTCGATGACGGCGTTGACCAGGACGGTGAGCGTCTGCGCCACGCGGTCGAAGACCAGCAGCTCGTCCGCGATGAGGAAGCAGAGCGTCGGGGTGCCGAGCTCGTCGCGCGCCGGACGCGGCACGACCGGCTCGACGTCGTGGATGAACTCGTACCCGAGGAACCCGACCGCGCCGCCGGTGAACCGGGGCAGCCCGGGGACGTCCACCGGCTTGAACCGCGAGAGGACCTGCTCGACCACCCGCAGGCCGTCCGCGACGCACTTGTCGTCGCCCGGAGCTCCTTTGGGCCGCACGGTGAACCGGTCGACGACCTTGCCGCCTTCGGTGACCTCGACGCGGTCGCCGGTCTGCTTGATGACGGCGCGCGGGTTGCAGCCGACGAAGGAGTAGCGCCCGAGATGCTCGCCGCCCTCGACCGACTCGAAGAGGAACGATTCGCCCTGCCCGCGCAGCTTCCAGTACGCCGACAACGGCGTCTCGAAGTCGGCGAGCAGGCGGCGCGTGACGGGGATCAGGTTCCCCCGCGCGGCCAGTTCCAGGAACTCAGGCAGTGACGGTGCGTCCATAACAACAGGACCTGGACGCTAGCCAAGGGAGGGAGGCGGGGCTAGCGGGGAAACTCGGCGAAAAGCAAACGCGACCCGACTCGGTTGCGAACTCGATGGCACGGCCTGAAGCCGAACTGAGGAGTGAGAAAAAACTGCCCTTCTAAGGCAGTCTCGATGTTGGTGTAGGGTCCCTCGACCGAATCAGCTGCGACGGCCAGGCTAAGGCCGACAAGGAGCGACAGTGGCTTCATGCGTGACCGTCACGCGTTCATCGCGGCAACCGCAACGGTGGAATGGCCGTGGACCGCGCCGTTGCGGAGGAAGGGCTAAGCTTTTGGAGTGCGGCAATCCTCTGCCGCTGCGGTGTTTGGCGAGCTCGAACCCGCATTCTGCGTTCGTGGCAAAAGCGGCAGAGGACTGCCGCACTCCACGACGCTGATGCGACTTCGGTGGCGCCATCCATCATCCCGACCGGTCAAAATTCCGGGTCCCCGGCGTCACCGTTCGCGACGGAAAAGAAAAACGGGCGCATCCTTGCGGATGCGCCCGTCTTGCGGAAAGGACGGCAGCTTATTGCTTGCTGAACTTCTCCTCGGCCGCGGCGAACGCGTGCTCGAGGGCCACGAGGTCTTCGCCCGGCTTGAGCGAATCCAGCACGGCCTGCTCGGCCTTGAGCTGGTCGGGCGAGTAGTTGGCGGCCTTGATGGACAAGCCGATGCGGCGGTCGGTGCGGTCGATCTTGATGACGCGCGCGGTGACGTCGTCACCGACCTTGAGCACGTTCTTGATCTTGTCCACGCGGTCCTCGCTGACCTGCGAGATGTGCACGAGGCCGTCGATGTCGTGCGGGAGGCCGACGAACGCGCCGAAGCTGGCGAGCTTGGAGACCTTGCCGCTGACGACGTCGCCGACGCGGAAGAGTTGCTCGATCTGTTCCCACGGATCGACGGAGAGCTGGCGCATGCCGACGCTGATGCGCTGGTTGGCCTTGTCGACCTCCAGCACGACCGCCTCGACGATGTCGCCCTTCTTCACGACCTCGCTCGGATGGTTGATCTTGCGGGTCCAGCTCATGTCGGACACGTGGATCATGCCGTCCAGGCCTTCTTCCAGCTCGATGAAGGCACCGTAGCTGGTGAGGTTGCGGATGGCGCCCTTGACCTTGGTGCCGGGCGGGTACTTCTCGTGGGCGAGGTCCCACGGGTTGGTCTCGAGCTGGCGGATGCCGAGCGAGATCTTCTGCTCCTCGCGGTTGATGCCGAGCACGACCGCCTCGAGGTCCTGGCCGACCTTGAGGACGTCCGAGGGCTTGGCGATGCGCTTGGTCCAGCTGAGCTCCGTGACGTGCACGAGGCCTTCGACGCCGGGCTCGATCTCGACGAACGCGCCGTACGGCACGAGGTTGACGACCTTGCCCTTGACCTTGGTGCCGAGCGGGTACTTGGACTCGATGGCATCCCACGGGTTGGCTTCCTTCTGCTTGAGGCCGAGGGACACGCGCTCTTTCTCGCGGTTGATGTCGAGGACGACGACGTCGAGTTCTTGGCCGACGCGGAGCATCTCGCTCGGATGGCTGAGGCGGCCCCAGGACATGTCGGTGATGTGCAGCAGGCCGTCGAGGCCGTTGAGGTCGATGAACGCGCCGAAGTCGGTGAGGTTCTTGACCGTGCCCTTGCGGACGTCGCCGGGGACCATCTCGCTGAGGAGCGCGGAACGGCGGGCGTTGCGCTCGGCCTCGACGAGCTCGCGGCGGCTGAGCACCACGTTCTGGCGGTCCGGGTTGAGCTTGACGACGCGGAACTCGTAGGCGTTGCCCACGTAGGCGCCGAGGTTCTTCGGCGGGGTGACGTCGACCTGGCTGGACGGGCAGAACGCCTCGACGCCGATGTTGACGACGAGACCGCCCTTGACGACGCCCTTGACCTTGCCGGTGACGGTGCCGCCCTCGTTGCAGATGGTCTGGATGCGGTCCCAGTTCTGCTGGAACTCGGCCTTCTCCTTGGAGAGGTGGACGTTGCCGTCCTTGTCCTCGGCGCGCTCGATGAGCACGTCGACGACGTCGCCGATCTTGACGGTGGCGAAATCGACGAACTCGTTCGCCGAGACGATGCCCTCGGATTTGCCGCCGATGTCCACCAGGGCTTCTTTCTGGCGGATCTCGATGATGGTTCCCTTGACGATCTGGCCGGTCTGAAGCGAACGGTCGTACTGCTTCAGCATCTCGGCGAAGGACTGCGTGGTCGCTGCCATAACTATAGACGGATACGGACTACTTTGCGGACGGACCCGGAACGGGAGACTTTGGGGGCCGACAGAAGGCGCGGCCCGCGCGAAGGCTCCGATTGCCCAACTTCACCGCGTTGCGGTTCGGCAACGGAGGTTAAAGGTCAGGTTGTGCGTTTACGGTCTTTTCTCAGCCTAAATCGGGCCCGCACACGCGGACCCAGGCGCGGGGACCCTAGGGGGGCCGAAAACGGCGGCAAGGTTTTTCTCGACAAAGGCTCGGCGCCATGGCGCGCCGTACGCCTCACGTCGTCGCCGGCCCGAAGCCGACCGTCTGCTTGATCCACGTCCACGCCGCGCGCAGCCCGACGTCGCGGACCTCTCGCACCCCGCATGCCGAGGCGAGCGCGGTCTCATGGCCCTGATAGCGGGGCGGGAAGTTCAAGAGGTCGGGCGCGCCGCCGTCCGCTTCGAGCTTCAGCAGCTCCGGATGCAGGATGCCGCGGCCGATCGCGTAATCGCCGGCGGGAAGCGTCGCCGTCCGGGCCTGGAGCACGAGCAGGGGTCGGTATCGCAGGACGAGCTCGCCCGCGGTGCCGCGGGCGAGTTTTCCGTAGGTCCGGGAAGGCAGCGCCTTCCACTCGCGCGTCGTGAAGGCCCAGTTCTCGGCGGTGCCGGGCGTCGTGCGCAGGCGGCGGAGGGTCAGGAGGTCCCAGGCGAAGACATGGCCGAAGATCCCGAGCCGGAGCGCCCAGCCGGCGATCGGCAGGCACGCGAGCACGATGATACCGGCCCAGATCGCGCCGGCGTAGTCGCTGATCCAATGCATGCCGACGACGCTCGCCAGCAACGACGCGCGGAAGGTCTTGAGCGCAGCGTCCACGGTGCTGAACGGGCTGACCAGGATGAGCACGTTGACTGAGTGCGAGACGACCCAGACGACGCCGTAGACGAACAAGGCGAGCGGCGCCATCAGCAGGTTGCCCAGCCAGGAGAAATCGAGCGCGGCGAGGTGCATCCCGGCATATCCGGCGCCGAGCGACCCGCCGTCGGGGTTCACCGCTTTGAAGACCTCCATCGCCATCGGTACGATGGCCCCGGTCGCGATCAGTCCGCTGGCCTTGTTCTCGAAGAGCTCGAGCACGTCGAGCGGCTTCTTCAACGAGGTCGGCAGCATCGTGCCGGCGCCGTCCTTCACCATGCACAGCCCGACGACCAGGAGCGCCGGGAGCCAGAACCACGGCTGCGCGTACCAGGACAACTCCGCGCGCTCGGCCGCCGAGGCCTTCATGTACTTGAACGCCCCGACCGCGCCGACCCCGAGCAGCGGCGAGATGGCGATGCCGGTGATCTCGGAGAGCGTCTGCGCCGCCTGGACCCCCGGCGAGACCGTCGTCGTCGGTCGGGTCTTTGCCGCCGGCGCGGCTGCCGCCTCGATGACGGACGGCCAAAGCAGCGCACCGACGAGCGACAGGACGAGCAGCGGTCGGAAGAGCCGTTTCATATCAAGCGTAAGGCTGGCCGCGCCTGCGACGCTGTGGAAGTGGAATCCTGCCCGGCGCGGTCCAACAGACGGTCCGCTCCCGGGGTGCGTCCCCGCGGAGCGTCCGGTCACTCCTGCGGATAGAGCAGCACGCGGTCGTGGACGATGAGGATGAGGTCGTTCTTCCCGTCGCCGGTCACGTCGGCCACCGCGGATTCCCGCGGCTCGGCGGATTCGTTGCGGCGGTTGCGGAACGTGCGCTCTTCGAACACCGGCCAACGGTTCGCCGGCACGAGCTGGTGCGGCGCCTCGAAGCCGACGAGATCGATGTACGCGCGGGCCGTCTCCAGGAAGACGAGGTCCTTGCGGCCGTCGCCGTTCAGGTCGCCGCTGGTCACGTCGTGCAGGAACCCGTCCTTGATCGGCGTCTCGTAGCTGTCGAGCTCGGTGAACTCCCACACGTCGCCGGTGAGGCGCTTCGTGGCGATCGAGTTCGCTCCGGTGAAGGCGATGGCGTTGGCGGCCTTGCTGCCGAGCGCGACCGGCACGACCGCCGAGAAATCGCTGACCGGCAAGGTCGAGCTCTTGCCGGCCTTCCAGACGCCGCTGGAGTCGCGGGTGCAGACCGTCAGCGCCTTGCGGTCGGCGTCGAGCAGGAACAGCACCGGCGTCTTCCCGTCGCCGGACGGCAGGGCCGCGGCCCCGACGATGCGCGAGCTGCTGGACGCGCCGTTGATCTGGTCGCGGACGGTGAAGCTCCAGGTCGGCTTGTCCTTGCCTTCCGACGAGAGCACGACGGCGCGGAGGAAGTTCTTCTGCGCGAGCAGCAGCTCGGCTTTGCCGTCGCCGTCCACGTCGGCCATCGCGAGCCAAGGCGAATCCACCGTGCCGCCGGGCGGGTTCACGTCGGCCTCGGCGAAGAGCGCGCCGTCCTTCGGCTCCTTGAGCTGCACCATCACCTTGATCTTCTCGTAGGGCGTCAGCACGACGAGGTCGGCCAGGCCGTCCTGGTCCGCGTCGTGGAAGGCGATGGCGGTCGGGTTGCCCTTGAACGAATCGGCGAGCTTCTGGATGACGTTCGTGCCGCCCGCGGTGCGGAGCACGAGCTCGCGGACGTTGACCGTCTCTTCTTTGCCGTCCTTGCCGGCGCGCTTGTCCTCGCGCTCGACGATGACCGCGAGCGAAGGCTTGGCGCCGGGCTTCAACGGGCCGACCGTGAGGGCGAGCGGACGGCCGTTGAGCGGCACGACCCGCGGAAAGGGCACGCGGCCGTTCGCGTCGAGCGCGGCCACCCCGATCTGCTTCTCGTCGGCGCTCAGCAGGAACACCTCGGTCTTGCCGTCGCCGTCCCAATCCGCGGCGACGATGTCGGTGACACCGGTGAAGGTCGGGAAGGTCCGCGGCGCGGCGAGGGTGCCGTCGGGCTTCTGGAGATGCACCGCGAGCTGGCCGCCCTCGGGCTCGGCGACGAGCAGGTCGGCCCGGCCGTCGCCATCGATGTCGGCCCAGACGAGCCCGCGCCGGGGCTTGTCGGTGCGCTGGAGCGGGAGGATGGAGAACTGCCCGTCGCGCAGCGCGCCGGCGAACTCCTCGGCGGATTTGTGGGTGAGGTTGGCGACGGCGGCGCGGCCGGATTTCGCGGCGATGGTGACGATCTCCGTCTTGTGGTCGCCGTCGAGATCGTCGGCCCAGTAGCTGCGGATCGGGGCGAGCGGCATGTGGATCTCCGGCGCGAACTGGCCGGGACCGGTCTGCAGGCGGAAGCGGAACGGGTTCGGGTTGTCCCAGTTCACCAGCAGCAGGTCCTCTTTTGAATCGCCGTCGAGGTCGAGCACCTGGAGCGCCTTCACGCTGCCGGCGTACGGCAGTTTCTCCGGTTCACCGAGCGTGCCGTCGGGACGCGAGAGCAGGAGGTAGATGTGCTTCTCGGCGAGCAGCAGCAGGTCGGGCCTGCCGTCGCTGTTGACGTCGCCGCTGGTCAGGGCGTTGTAGTCCGCGAGGCCGTCGTCGAGGGACCATTTCTTCGGCGGGGCCCAGCCGTTCGTGCCGAGGTTGGCCTGGAGCACGAGCTCCTTGGGATCGCCATAGTACGCGAGGTCGGGCCGGCCGTCGGCGTTGAGGTCCGCGACGACCATCGAGGTGATGCGCTTCTCGGAAGAGATGGATTCCACGCGGAACCGGGCCTCGGCCGGCAGCTCGTTGATGTCGCGGCGACCGACCTTGGCGGCGGTCGCGGGGGCGTTGGTCTTGCCGGAGCGGTTGTAGAGGAAGGTGATCTTGGAACGGCCGTTGTTGACCACGACGATGTCGTTCAGCCCGTCGCCGTCGATGTCCGCGACATGGAGGAACCCGATGCCGAAATCGAGCGGGAAGACCTCGGGGCCGCCGAAACCGAACCGGTTGGTGGACGAATCGGCCCGGACGTGTGAGAGCGCGGCGGAAGCGACCAGGACCGTCAGCAGTCGGCGAAGCATGGACGGAGCTTGGCGGAACCTGCCGCAAGGGCAAGGCGCGCAACGGCGGACCGCGGTATCCCTCCACGCTCCTCCTCCCGTCCGCTACGGGCTTTTCGCGCGGGCGGCGACGAGCTGGCGACCGAGGTCGTCGAGCTTCGCGGCGGCGGTCTTGGCGAGGACCTTGGCGCGCGCCGCGATGTCGAGCCGGCCGGTGCCTTCCGTGCCGGCGTTGGCCCGGCCGTTCACGTAGCCCTCGATGGTCCGCTGGCATCCGGTCACCAGCGGCATCAGGTCCGGCGGCGTGTGGAGCCCGAGGATCACCAGCTGGTTGGCCTTGCGCCGGAGGACCTCTTGTTGCGCGGGGAATACCCACGTCCGCACCACCTCGGACAGGCCCAGCGTCTGCCGTGACACCGGCCCGTTGGTCGATCCGCGGACATCGGCCGTCTCGGTCAGCACCAGCTGCAGCTCGGAGAGCACGCGGTCCCGGGGCCAGAGCAGCGACGGGTCGCGGCTCAGCACGTCGGCCGCGCCGACCGCCCACCACTTCTCGGCATCGAGCAAGGTCTGGAACCGGCCGTTGCTCGCGCGGAGGAACGCCGTCTGCCAGTTGAGATGGTACGGCAGCTGGTGGAGGAAATCCCGCGCCAGCGTCCGGCCTTCGTCGTCGCGGAGCAGCTCGAAGACCAGCAGCGTGGCGCTGGCCTGGAAGTAGGCGAACCGCTCCGGATCCGCGAGCGCCGCCGGATCGGGCAGGCTCAGGTCGGAGAAGCTCGCCGGATCGCGGCCCGCCAGCGTGGCGCGGACCGGGGCGAGCGGGTCGGGCCGGCGCGCGTTGCGGTTCAGCGTGGTCTGCGGCTCGAGCACGAGGTCGCGGCCGGACGCGGTCACGAGCAGGCTGTCGAGGCCTTCGGCGAGCCAGAGCGGCGGGCGCACGCAATCGGTCCGGCGCAGGTCGTGGTTCGCCACATCGAGCAGCACGACCTCGACGATCGCGCGGACCAGCCGTCGCCACTCCACCTGTTCCGGCACTTCGATCCGGTATTGCCAGCCTTCACGGATCGCCGTGGGCACGATCGTGAGCTGGCCTTCGATGCGACGAGGGCGGCGCAGATGCAGATGGACCGCGCCGCCCGGACGCTCCACCGCGCCCAGCTGGAGATGGATCGCCTGGCGGATGCGGTCGCAGGCGATGGCCAAGGTGTCCGGCCGTAGAGAGACGACGTCGTTGTCGCCGACCGGCCGCAGCTCGCCGCCGGAAGGCGGCTGGATCGTGTCACGGCCGTGGACGATGAACTGTCCGTTCCGGCTCTTGGCCGTGACCGGGACCTGGTTCTGCGCCTGCGCGGCGAGCAGCCCGGCCGACAGCGCGGTCCACATCAAGGCCGACCGATGGAACCATCGTTTCGGGCTACGACCCACTTCCGGACTGGGCGGCCGGGAGGTCACTGGGGGGGGTCAGTCCTTTTTCGCGGACGGCTTCGCCTCGACCTTGGTGGCGGGCTTGGGGGGCTCAGCCTTGGCCTCGGTCTTCGGGGCCGGGGACGCGGCGGCCTCGGAATCCTTCTTCGCGCCGGCCTTGTAGCTCTCGCTGCGGTAGTCGGTGAGATAGAAGCCGGCCCCTTTGAAGATGAAGCCGGCGCCGCCGCCGATGCCGCGGGCGACCTTGCCCTTGGCCCAGCGTTTCGCCGGGCAGAGGTCCTTCGGGCAGACGGTCAGGGCGGCGTCCTTCATGGACTGCACGAGCTCGAACTGGTGGCCGCATTTCCCGCAGGTGTAGTCGTAGGTTGGCATACGTGAACGTCACGGTAGTAACGGGGCGCCCGATGGACCGTCAAGGTCCGCGAGGACCGGGATGGCGACCGGAGGCGGCAGACCTCTCCGGATCACTTCGCCGGTGCCACGTGATGCCACACGTCCGGAGCCGGGGTTCTGAGCACGGTGCGTCCGCCGCCCGGCCAGACGATGGTGGCCCGGACCGGCTTCGCGTCGCCGAGGCCGAAGTGCGCGGCCGCAGCGGATTGGCTGCGGAACCCGTCGCCCGCGACGATCCATCGGGTCTGGCGCCCGGCGGTGTCCTCGAGCTCGACACGGGCGCCGAGCGGCGCGCGTCCTCCTCCGTCGAGCCGGAAGCCGATCCAGTGGCCGGTCGAGGGAAGCGCGTTGCGGAAGACCAGCAGGCGTTGCCTGCGCTTCGGCCACATCTCGGAGGTCGTGACGATCAGGTCCAGACGGCCGTCGCCGTCGAGGTCGTCGGCGAGCAGGTTCCGGCAATCCTCCGGCACCGCGACGCCGAGCAGCCACGCGACGTCGGGGAGATCCGATGTTCCGGAGGCGAGGAGCAACGCGTTGTCCTGCCAACCGCCGTAGCTCGCGGCGTCCGCTTGTCGCCGGCCGCTGGCCGTGCGGAAATAGAGGTCGGCCGCCGGCGTGTTGGTCGGGCCGGCGGCGAAGATGTCGTGGCGCCAGAACTGTCGTTCGTGGTCTCGGGTGCTGGCGCGCGTCTCGTGGCCGTTGGCGACGGCGAGGTCGAGGTCGCGGTCGTTGTCGAGGTCCGCCCAGGCGGCGCCCCACGACCATCCCGTCCGGGCCATCGCTCCGGCGAGTGGCTCCGGCGCGGGGACCAGCCCCGTCTTGCCGCCGAGATACAGGCGGTTCCCGAAGGTCATCGGCCCGCGCATCGCCGCGTGGCGCGGCCATCCGTCGCGGGCGAGACCGAGCGCATCCATCCGTTCGGCCACCGGCGAACCCATGCCGAGCATCAACAGGTCGGGACGTCCGTCGCCGTCGAGGTCGTTGAGGACATGCGCCATGCCGAACGAATGGCGGGCTTCGCCGAGGCGATCGGTGACATCGGTGAACTTCCCGTGCCCATCGTTGAGGAAGATGTCGAGCCCGGCGAAATCGCCCACCACCACGAGGTCCTGGTCGCCGTCGCCATCGAGGTCGATGAACGACGCGCTGTACGCCCGGCGGGCACGTTTCCCGGCGAGACCCGAGGCCGCCGTCGCATCGGTGAAGTTACCGTGGCCGTCGTTCAGGAGCAGATAGGCGGGGAACCCGTCGGCCGCGTCGAAGTACGGCGTGGGCATCTGGCCGCCCTGGTAGGGCAGCTTGTACTGTGCGAGCCAGACGTCGAGGTCCCCGTCGCCGTCCACGTCCCCGACGGCGAGGACCTGCGGATGCTTGATCGCCGACGGGGCTTCCCAGCCCGGGCGCATCGGGCCCGGGGATGTGCCGGAGGCCGGGCCCGGGGTCCAGGCCAGGCCGCGGGCGCCGGCGACGACCAGGTCCGCGCGACCGTCCCCGTCGACATCGGCGAGCGCGGCGGCGACGATGCGTTCGGGCGCGAGGCCCGGGATCGTGCCGGGTTCGAACCGACGCGGCGCCACGGTGCCGCCTTCGGGATCCGGACGGTTCCACCACATGCGACCGGCGCCGACGAGGAGCAGCTCGGACAGGCCGTCGCCGTCGAGGTCCGCGGCGATCAACGGATCGGAGAACTCCACGAAGCCGTTCGATGTCGACGTGTCGAGCCAGGGCGTGAATCCCGGCGGACCCGACCGGGCCAGCACCTCCACGTCGCGGACGATGATCTTCGCCGCGCGCGGCGCGGTCCCGGGCGCGGCGGCGGACCATTCCACCTCGAGCGTGGCCCGGACCCTCGCTCGCTCGCTTTGCTCGGGGTCGTCGAGCCGGCCGGTGGCTTGGACGACCGACCGGGCCGGCTGGTCCGCGGTCGCGGGCGTGTGGCGCGTCATATGCCAGGTGGTGCGGCGGAGAGACCAGCCATCGGAGGTCCACCGGGAGACCCGTGCGCGCCAGCCCGCGGGATCGAGGAGCGTCGACGGGGCACCGGTCCCGCGCCAACGATGGATGCCGTGCGCGAGGTCGGGCGCCGGAGCGGTGCCCGGGATCGACAAGGCCTCGAACGGGAACGCCGCCAGGATCGGCCACGGATCGGCGGCACCGTTCAGGGCGTCCCATAGGCGCACGAACTCGTCCTCGTGGCGCTCGGCGTCCAGCTCCGGTGCCCAAGCGGTCTGGTCGGCGGCTTGTTCACGGGCCTCGAGCGAGAGATAGGCTCGGGCCTGTTCCTCGGCGGCCGCGACCGCGGGAGCGGCGGGTTTCTGGCGGAACGGTGTCGCGCGACGGAAGAAGAGCGCAGCGACCGCCACCGCGGCGAGCAGGGCGAGCAAAGTCCAGAGGCGGGTCTTCGGCGTCATCATCGGTCCATCGGTGAACGCCGCCATGCGTGCCCGGATCGGGGCGCGGCGTCGAGCGGCGACGGGAGCGGTCGGAAATGGCGGAAGAGGACGCGGACGTGGCGCCGGGTCGAACCCATGTATCGCGGATATGGGATCCACAGGCGCTGCGGCAGGTCAGCAGTCGGGCATTGCCGACGCCCTGCCCGGTTCCACTCGGCGAAACGGCAGGTTCCAGACCTGCGCCACCTCCGTCCGCACCCCCATGCGGAGCCGACACATGCGGAGCCGTTGCTTGCAGGGACTCCGGCCCGGGCGTAACGATGTGTCGTCGCCCGAGATCCACTTCTTATGAGCACTTCCCTGTCTTGCCCGCCCCATCAGCGTCCGGGCTTCACCCTCATCGAGCTGCTGGTGGTGATCGCCATCATCGCGATCCTCGCGGGCATGTTGTTGCCGGCGTTGTCGCGGGCGAAGGCGAAGGCGAACTCGGTGAAGTGCATCAGCAACCAGAAGCAGATCGGCCTGGCCTTCAAGATGTACGCCGACGACAACCGCGACTTCTTCCCCGTCCATCCCGGGTGGGGAGATGTCGGCGGGAAGTTCTGGACCAATGCCAATCTCGCCGGGAGCGCGGGCGATTACGGCGGCAAAACGGCGGAGACGAACCGCCCGCTGAACCGGTACGCCGGCGCGACCGAGGTCTTCCGCTGCCCTGCCGATGCGGGCGATTCGCTGAATCCGCAGGTGAAGACCTGCTTCACCGGCTGGGGCAACAGCTACCTGGTCGAATGGGCGGTCGATGCGTTCCGCGTGAAGCGCGTGACGGGCGATTCCAAGGCCAAGGGCACGCCGCAAGGCACATCCATGCGGGAATCGGAGATCGCGCTGAGCCCGGCGAACAAGGTGCTGATGGGCGATTGGCCGTGGCACGCGAACCGCGACACGAAGGCCAAGCAGACCGTCTGGCACAACTACAAGGGGAAGCGCTTCGAGAACATGCTCTTCGGCGACGCCCACGTGGAGAACTTCAAATTCCCGGCGCAGATGGACCAGTGGATCAGCATCGCTCCGGACCCGGCCTTCCAATGGTGGTGAGCCGCTCCTGCGTCCATCCGTGCCCGCGTCGTCCAAGAAGCGGGTCGCTCGAGGCGGAAGGCCCCGGACCGGGCCCTGGGCCGCTTCACTCCCACTCGATCGTCCCGGGCGGCTTGCTTGTGAGGTCGAGCACCACGCGGTTCAGGCCGCGGACCTCGTTGGTGATGCGCAGCGAGATCTTCTCCAGCAGGTCGTACGGAACGCGGACCCAGTCGGCGGTCATGCCGTCCTGCGATTCGACGGCGCGGATGGCGATGGTCCAGTCGTAGGTGCGTTCGTCGCCCTGCACGCCCACGCTGCGCACGGGCAACAGCACGGCGAAGGTCTGCCAGGTCTTGTAGTAGAGGTCGGCGGCCTTCATCTCCTCGACGACGATGGCGTCGGCGCGGCGGAGGATGCGCAGCTTGTCCTCGGTGATATCGCCGAGGCATCGCACGGCGAGGCCGGGCCCGGGGAAAGGCTGGCGGAGGACGATCTCCTTGGGCAGGCCGAGCTCGAGACCGAGCTGCCGGACCTCGTCCTTGAAGAGGCACTTCAGCGGCTCGACGAGCGCGAATTTCATGTCCTTCGGCAGGCCGCCGACGTTGTGGTGGCTCTTGATCATCGCGGCCGGGTTGCCGCCGATGGGGACCGACTCGATCACGTCGGGATAGAGGGTGCCCTGCGCGAGGAACTTCGCTTTGCCCGCCTTCTTGGTCGCGGCCTGGAAGACGTCGATGAACGCCTTGCCGATGATCTTGCGCTTCTTCTCGGGATCGGTGACGCCCTTGAGCTTGCGGAGGAAGAGCTCCGTGGCGTCCTCGTACTGGAGCTTGATCTTGAAGTTCCGGCCGAAGACCTCCTGCACGACCTCGGCCTCGCGGGAGCGGAGCAGGCCGTTGTTCACGAAGATGCAGGTGAGCTGGTCGCCGATGGCCTTGTGCAGCAACGCCGCCGCCACGCTGGAATCGACGCCGCCGCTGAGGCCGAGGATCACCTTCTCCTTGCCGACCTGCTTGCGGATGGCGTCGACCGCCTCGTCGAGGTAGCTGCGCATCGTCCAGCCCTTGCCGCAGCCGCAGATGCCGTGGATGAAGTTGGCGAGGATGTCCTTGCCGCGCGGCGTGTGGACGACCTCGGGATGGAACTGGATGCCGAAGAGCCGGCGCTTGCGGTCCTCGATGGCGGCGAACTCGGAGTTGTCGGTCGTGGCGACGGCGCGGAAGCCGGTCGGCATCTTGGTGAGCTTGTCGCCGTGGCTGTTCCAGACCTGGAGCGACTTGGGCAGCTTCTTGAAGAGCGCGCACGAGCCGTCGCGGACCGAGAGGGCGGCCTTGCCGTACTCGCGATGCTGGCCCTTCTCGACCTTGCCGCCGAGGAAATGGGCGAGCACCTGCACGCCGTAGCAGATCCCGAGCACGGGCACGCCGAGGCCGAAGATCGCCTTGTCCGGCAGCGGCGCGGCCTTGGCGTACACGCTGCTCGGGCCGCCGGAGAGGATGATGCCCTTGGGGTTGAGCTTGGCGATCTCCGCGGCCGGCGTGTCGTAGCGCAGGATGGTCGAGTACACGGACGCCTCGCGCACGCGGCGGGCGATGACCTGGGTGTACTGGCTGCCGAAATCGAGGAGGACGATCTGTTCGTTCATGGCGGGACTTCCAAAGCACAGGTTATCGGGCGGACGGGCCGGCGCTGGCGAGCGATTTTTCGGTGGGCTCCGCGGGTCCTGGCCGGCCGATCCGGGCTTCCCGCCACGCCGGCGCCGATCCCCTTCGGCTCCGATGCCGATGTGTTCCATGATCCGGGCCGGCCTGTCCTCTGGACTCGTGTGGGCTCTCTTGGTGCTGGGGGCGGTGGCGTTCTTCCAGTGGTCGTCGTTGCCGTCGGCCGTTCCGCAGGGCAGGGACACCCACCTCTCCACCGAAGGCGCCCGATCGCGGGCGGAAAGGGCGGGCGACCGACATGTCATCCACGTCGGCGGCGCTCCATTGCGTCAGTATCCGTCGGGGCGACCGGCCTTCCTCGCCCCGCCGTGGAAGCTCGGCGTTGGACGGCGTTGGAAGACCCTGTTCCTAGCGGTGGCGCCGGGGCGTGGTGAGGGCGGAGGCCGCTCGGCCCGAAGTTGGCAGGACCCGTGGCTGCGGATCGGCGGGACGGCAGGCTACCTGGCTCCTTCCCGCGGTGGGCGGGCAAGGAAGCAATGCTCGATCCCGTCTGGGCGGGTTGGACGGGCGATATCGGAGCCGCAGTCGGTGCGGTGGTCGCGTTGATGTGCGGGTTCGGGGTGGCGGACGCCCGGACCCGTTCGGCCTGGGACGGGGCGACGATCTCCACGGTCCGCGTGTCGATCGGATCGAGCGGAAGCCCCCCGGATGGCTCGTTCTGCCTGGCCCTTCGCGAGCCGGCGTCTTGACAGTCCGTTCCGCGGCTTTCGGCGGCGACGGAACGCCGAGGGGTCGCTCCACCGGGCTGGCGGAAAACAATTGGGCCGCCCCGCTTCGGTGACGCATCTTCCGCGCATGTCGTTGATCGAGGTGCAGGGCCTCACCAAATCGTTCCGCACGGCGAAGAAGGAGCCGGGCCTGAAGGGCGCCTTCAAAGGGCTCTTCGCGCGTGAGCACACGACCGTCTTCGCGGTGAAGGACGTGTCGTTCCGCGTCGAAGAAGGCGAGTTCGTGGGCTTCCTCGGGCCGAACGGCGCGGGCAAGACCACCACGCTGAAGATGCTCAGCGGGCTGTTGCATCCGACCTCCGGCACCGCGAGCGTGCTCGGATACACGCCATGGGAGCGGCAGGACGGCTACCGGCGGCAGTTCGCGCTGCTGCTCGGCCAGAAGAACCAGCTCTGGTGGGACCTGCCCGCGCGTGAATCCCTCGAGCTGAACGCCCGCATCTACGGCCTCGGAACGGCGGAATCCGAACGCACCATCGCCGAGCTCGCGGAACTGCTCTCGGTGAAGGACAAGCTCGCCACCGCGGTGCGCGAGCTGTCTCTGGGTGAGCGGATGAAGTGCGAGCTCATCGCCTCGCTGCTGCACCAGCCCAAGGTCCTCTTCCTCGACGAACCCACCATCGGCCTCGACGTCGTGTCGTCGAAGGTGGTCCGCGAGTTCCTCCGCAAGCACAACCGCGACCGCAAGACCACCATCCTGCTCACCAGCCACTACATGGCGGACATCCAGGAGCTGTGCGAGCGGGTGGTCATCATCGACAAGGGCACGATCTTCTTCGACGGCCGGCTCGAAGAGGTGCTCGACCGCTTCGCCGACCACAAGCTGGTCACCATCCGTTTCGACCACGCCGACAAGTGCGACACCTGCGACCCTGCCCGCTTCGGCGAGGTGATCGAGCGCGGAGAGGACGGCCTCAAGCTGAAGGTGAAACGCGACCGCGTGATCCCGGTGGTGAAGGCCTTGCTCGACGAGCTGCCGGTCAAAGATTTCAGCGTCGAAGAGGTGCCCATCGAGGACATCATCCGGCAGGTCTTCCAGCGCGATGTCCCGGCCGCGACGGCGCCGGGACCGCAGCCCTGAACCGCGGACCGGTACGCCGAGATTTGTTGGTGCAAATGTCCGGGGGCTTGGGGAAGTTCCGGAGATGCTCCCCACGGCCTCCCGGCCCCGCCGCGACGGCTTCACGCTGATCGAGCTGCTGGTCGTCATCGCGATCATCGCCATCCTGGCGGGATTGCTGTTGCCGGCGTTGTCCGGGGCGAAAGGGCAGGCCCAGCGGATCAAGTGCCTGAACAACCAGAAGCAGATCGGGTTGACCTGGTTGCTCTACGCCACCGATTCGCGGGACGGCCTGGTCGCCAACGGCGAGCTCCCTTCGGCGGGCGGCAACGGCCAGAAGCTGTGGGTGCTCGGCGGCTACCACAACTTCGTCAACGCCTTCACCAACGTCGGCTATCTCGTCGATGCGCGCTATGCGGCGTTCGCTCCCTATCTCAGGTCCCAGGAGACCTATAAGTGCCCGTCGGACCGCACGACCTACATCGTCAGCAAGGGGCGTCCGGTCCCGCAGGTCCGCAGCTACTCGATGAACCTGTACCTCGGGCCGAACGGCGAGATGACCGACCGCCTCTCGTCGCGTTACCGGGCGTTCCGCCGGTCCTCGGACATCGCCTCACCGACGGAGACCTTTCTCACCCAGGACCTCACGCCGCAGAGCCTGTGCACGCCGGCCTTCGTGGTCCTGATGCCGGGCAACGCGGGCGACCAGTTCTTCCACCTGCCGGCCACGCACCACAACCGCGGCGGCGTGGTCTCGTTCGCCGACGGCCATGCCGAGGCGCACCGCTGGTCCGATGCGAAGACCTTCCGCAACGCCACGCTGGGCCAGCGCATCGACCACAACCTGCCCGCGCCGAAGAGCCGCGACATCAAGTGGATCCAGGAGCGGACGACGGTGCTGAAATAGGCGCGGGCCCCCAGCGGCCCCCGTTCACAGGATGTCCTTTTGCAACCAGGCCTTCGTGCCGGTCTGCACGCGGCGCTTGTTCACCATGTAGGTGTGCTGCTTGCGTTCCTCGGTGATGGACGCGAGCTCACGCTGGAGCTTGAGGAAGCTGCCGTGCCGCTCGGTCGTCACCGTGCCCGCGGCCACCGCCGTCTTCACCGCGCATCCCGGCTCGTTCTCATGTCTGCAGTCGCGGAAGCGGCATCCGGCGGCGATGGCCACGAAGTCGGGGAAGGCCACGTCCAGCCCTTCGCCGGCGATCCACATGTGGAACTCGCGCATCCCCGGCGTGTCGATCACCAGACCGCCGCCCGGCAACGGGATCAGCTCGCGCCAGGTCGTGGAGTGGCGGCCCTTCGAATCGCTCGCCCGGACCTCGATGGTCGGCTGCGTCGCCTCGCCGTTGAGCCGGTTGATGAGGCTCGATTTGCCCACGCCCGAGGTGCCGATGAAGGCGACGGTCTCCCCGGGCCGGATGAACTCGCGCAGCTGGCCGATGCCTTTCCGCGTCCGCGCGCTGACGGTGATGACCGTGGCGTCGCCCGCCGCGGCCCGGGTCTCCGAGACGCGCGCCTCAAGGTCGTCGCAGAGGTCCGCCTTGTTCAGGATGACGACGGGCCGCGCGCCGCCTTCGTGGACCATCACCAGGAAGCGCTCCAAGCGCCGGAGGTTGAACGTGGGGTCCAGGGCCTGGACGATGAACGCGGTGTCGAGATTGGTGGCGAGCACCTGCTCGACGATCTCGCGGCCGGTCACCTTGCGCGTGAGCGTGGTGCGGCGGGGCAGGACCGCGTGGATGATGGCCTTCTTCTCGCCCGGTTGGCGTTCGATGGCCACCCAGTCGCCGACCTTCGGCAACGCGCTGTCGGAACGGCGGCGGTGATGGAGCTTCCCGGAGATCACCGCGATGACGTCCCCTTCGGCGCCGACGACGGTGTAGAAGTGCTTGTCCTCGGTGGCGACACGCGCGGGGACGACGCCCGGCACGCGGACGGCCGCGAAGGGGTCCGCGAAGAAGGGGCTCCAACCGAGTGTGGCGAGGTCGATGGTCATCATCCGTGCGGCAAGCAGGCGGTGGAATCATCCAGTTCCACGCGCCGGAGTCGATGTCGGAGACAGACGTGGGACTCGCCTCCGTCGTCCGGCCGATCACCGGTGTGGCCATCCGTGCCCGGCTGTGGTCCACAATCCACCCGTGCTCGCTGAACTCACCGCCCATGTCCGCGCCGGCCAGGCCCTGGCCGACGCCCAGGTCGCCGCCGTCGTCATCGCGCTCATCGACGACGCGGTCGGTGCGGAGCCGAAGGCGGACTTCCTTGCTGCGCTCGCGACCAAGGGGGAGACACACGCCGAGATCGCCGCCTTCGCCCGCGAGCTGCGCGATCGCGCCACGCCGGTGCCCTTCGACGCGGCGACGCGCGGCCGCGAGATCCTCGACGTGTGCGGCACGGGCGGCGACCGGTTGGACACCTTCAACATCTCGACCACGGTCGCGCTCGTCTGCGCCGCCGCGGGCGTGACCGTGGCGAAGCATGGCAACCGCGCGATCACCTCGCGGTCCGGCAGCGCCGATGTGTTGGCGGCGCTCGGCATCCCCGTCGAGCAGTCGCCCGAGCAGGCGGCGGCGGCGATGCGCGACCACGGTTTCGCGTTCCTGCTCGCGCCGCGATACCATCCCGCGTTCAAGGCGATCGCGCCGGCCCGCGCGCTTTGCGCCGGGCGCGGGCAACGGACGCTCTTCAATTTCCTCGGACCGTTGATGAACCCCGCCCGGCCCACGGCGCAGCTGGTCGGCACGTCACGGCCGGAGCTGGTCGAGCCGATGGCGCTGACGCTCCGGGCCCTCGGGCTCCGGCGCGCGATGGTCGTCAGCGGCGAGGTGCCCGGGCCGCGGTTCCTCGACGAGCTCTCCACGCTCGGGCCGAACACGGTCGCGGAGTTCTATCATGACCGCGGGCACAGCTGCTCGGTCTGGTCGGCCTCGGACCTGCCGCTGCATCCGGCGACCTTGGCCGACCTGGCCGGCGGCGACGCGGCGGAGAACGCGGAGATCATCCGTCGCTTGCTGCGCGGCGAAGACCGGGGGCCGAAGCTCGACGCGGTGCTGCTGAACGCGGGCGCCGCGCTGTTCGTCGCCGGCCGGGCCCGGAGCATCGCCGAGGGCTGGTCCCTCGCCGAGGAGACCGTCGCCTCCGGTGGCGCCGCCCGGAAGGTGGCCGAGCTGGCCGGATGAAGCCGCGCACGGTCAGCGCTCTGTGCCTGCTCGTGTCCGCGTTGTCCGGGACGGCGGGTCTCGGTCTGCAACTGACCTGGACGCGCCGGTTCGCCCTCGGTCTGGGCCATGAGTTCCCCGCCGCACTGGCCGTGCTGACCGCCTTCTTCGCGGGCTTCGCCGGCGGGGCCTGGCTCTTGGAGCGATCGATCGCGGCCAGCCGGCATCCGCTGCGTTGGGCCGCGGGATTGGAGCTGGTCATCGGCGGATGGGCGTTGGCGACGGTGCCTTTGTTGCCGATCGTGGACGAAGCCGTGCTCCGGATGACCGGCGCCGAGCCGTCGGCGTCCCGGCAATGGGCCGTGTGCTTCGCGGTGCCGTTGCTCGCGCTGTTGCCGGCGACGATGGCGATGGGCGCGACGCTCTCGGCGATGGTCCGTGCGCGTGGATCGTCGTCCGGAACGGTCGGCCACGTCGGCGGGCTCTATGCCGCGAACACCGCGGGTGCCGTCGCCGGTGTCGTGGCCGCGGTCGTCTGGGCACAACCGGCGCTGGGGTTCCGCGGTGCCACCTGTCTCTTCGCCGGCCTGGACCTCGCGTGCGCGGCGATGCTGGCGGCGATGGCACGCACGCCGTCGTCGGGATCGTCGCGTCCGTTGCCCCGACGAGGAACGGACGGCGAAAGATCCGGCGACCGGACGTCGCGTCCACGGCTCGTCGCGACGTTGGCCGTCACCGGCCTTCTCGGGCTCGGGCTCGAGGTGGTCGTCACGCGCCAGCTCGCGTTGGTGCTGGAAGGGACCGTCTTCACCTTCGCCGCGGTGCTGGTGGTGTTCTTGGGCGGCACGGCGCTCGGAGCGGCCTTGGCCGGGAACGCGAAGCTTCCGACCGGGCGCCTGTTGCTCTGGCTCGGCGTCGCCGTCCTGGCTGCGGGGCACGCCCTGACGCATGCGATCGAGCTGGATGCCTGGCTCCGAGGGGCTCTGGGCGATGGGCTGGGAGCGGTCTGCGTCGCGGAGGCGACGGTGGCGGCGTCCATCCTCGGGGCGCCGACGCTGCTGATGGGCGCGACGTTCGCGCGGTTGGCGCAAAGCGCGGCGGAGAGCGGTTTCGGGACCGGACGGGCGGTGGCGGTGAACACGCTCGGCGGTGCGTTCGCGGCTCCGGTCTTCGCGGTGGCGCTGCTGCCGGCGCTCGGCGCGAAGGCGACGTTCATGGTGCTCGGCGCCGGATATCTCGCGCTCGCGGTCCGGCGCCTCGATGCATCGACCATCCCCGGGATGGCGATCGCGGTCGTCGTCGCGGCGACCCTTCCGGCGGACTTCGGTCTGCTGCCGCCTCCGCCGGGTGCCCGGTTGGTCGAGCGGCGCGACGGCGCGGCGGACACCGTGGCGGTCTGGGGGTTTCCGGACGGCAACCTCACGCTCGCGGCGAACGGGCGCTTCACGATGGGCGGCACGGCGTCCACGAACGCCGCCGCGCGCCACACACTGCTTCCGTTGTTGCTGCATCCGCATCCGCGCCGTCTCCTTTTCCTCGGTCTAGGGACCGGCATCTCTTTCGCCGCGGCCGGCGCGGAACCCGGACTGGTCGCGGACGGCGTCGAGCTCGTGCCGGAGGTCGTCGCGGTGCAGCCGCGCTTCGCTCCCCACAACGCGCTCGCGTCCGGCCAGCGGGTCGTCGCCGTGGATGCGCGGCGGTTCGTGCGGACGACGACGGCGAGCTACGACGTCGTGGTGGCCGACCTGTTCCATCCTGCGCGCGACGGCGCGGCCTCCCTCTACACGCGGGAGCAGTTCGCGGCGATGCGGGCACGACTGGCGCCGGGCGGGATGGCGGTGCAATGGCTGCCGCTCTACCAGCTCGATGCGGCGGGCTTGCGCCAGATCGTGCGGGCCTTCCTCGATATCTTCCCGCACTCGCATGCCTGGCTGCTGCGGTTCAACACCGACACGCCGGTGATCGGGCTCGTCGGCTGGCCGGAGGCGCCCGCGTTCGGTCCCGACGACCTCGACCGGCGTGCACCGGAAGGGGCCCTGAGGACGCGCGCGAAGACCGCGGGCCTGACGGATGCGTTCCAGCTCCATGGCGCGTGGCTGGCGGGACCGGAGGCGCTCCGGGCCTTCGCGGGCGACGCGGTGGTGAACACCGACGACCGGCCGGGGGTGCTCTTCTCCGCGCCGCGATCAGCGGCGTCCAAGCGCGGGGATCCGTCCGGGTTGTTGATGGAGCTGGTCGACCGGTTCGCCGGAGAAGGGAGCGAGTTC
>CAIWVP010000189.1 GCA_903916195.1 uncultured Verrucomicrobiota bacterium
CATCGTCGGCGTCGTGCTCGGTTGTAACAACTACGAGGTGGTCGACATCGGGGTGATGGTGTCCTGCGAGAAGATCCTGGCCGCCGCCATCGAGCACAAGGTCGACATCATCGGCCTCAGCGGCCTCATCACGCCGTCGCTCGACGAGATGCAGCACGTCGCCCGCGAGATGGAGCGCACCGGCAGCAAGCTGCCGCTCCTCATCGGCGGCGCCACCACCAGCCGGGCCCACACGGCCGTGAAGATCGCGCCCGGCTATGGCGGGCCTGTCGTCCACGTGCTCGACGCCTCGCGCGCCGTCCCGGTCGTCAGCGCGCTGCTCAGCGCCGAGCAGAAGCCCGCCTTCGTCGAGCAGCTGCGCGAGGACCAGGAGAAGGCCCGCTCCGCCCACGCCGGGCAGGTGCAGAAGCTCAAGACCTTCGCCCAGGCCAGGGCCAATTCCGCCAAGCTCAAGTTCGACGACCTGCCGCGGCCGGAGAAGACCGGCGTGCAGGTGCTCGAAGATTTCCCGCTGGCGACGCTGCGCGGGTTCATCGATTGGTCGCCGTTCTTCCACACCTGGGAGCTGCGCGGACGTTATCCCGCCATCCTCCAGCACGAGAAATACGGCGAAGAAGCCACCCAGCTCTTCGCCGCCGCGAACACGCTGCTCGACGAGATCATCGCCAAGAAACTCATCCGCGCGAAGGGCGTGTACGGCTTCTTCCCGGCCAACCGCGTCGGCGAGGATGTCGAGGTCTACGCCGACGAGACGCGTTCGACCGTCCGCACCCGGCTCCACTTCCTGCGCCAGCAGATGGAGAAGGGCGACAACACGCCGAACTGGTCGCTCGCCGATTTCATCGCGCCCAAGCCGGCGGCCGATTTCATCGCGGGCTTCGCCGTCACCACCGGGATCGGTCTCGACGAGGTGGTGAAGGGCTTCAAGGCGCGGCACGACGACTACAACGCCATCATGGCCGAGGCGCTCGCCGACCGCTTGGCCGAGGCCTTCGCCGAATGCCTGCACAAACGCGTCCGCGACGAATGGGGCTTCGGCAAGGCCGAGGACCTCACGAGCGAACAGCTGGTCAACGAGGAGTACCGGGGCATCCGGCCCGCCGCCGGCTACCCTGCCTGCCCGGACCACACGGAGAAGGGCACGCTCTGGCAACTGCTCGACGTGGAGGCCCGGACCGGCATCCAGCTCACCGAGAACTTCGCGATGTGGCCCGGCAGCAGCGTCAGCGGCCTCTACTTCTCGCATCCGGAATCGAAGTACTTCGCCGTGGGCAAACTCGACCGCGACCAGGTCGCCGACCACGCCGGGCGCAAAGGCAAGCCGCTCGCCGAGATGGAACGCTGGCTCGGCCCGTGGCTGAACTACGACCCGAAGTGACCCTTGTCCACGCGGTCGCCGGATGACAAAAGATCTCCGAGGCATCGCCTCGGGGATCTTCGTGTCGTCGATGCTCCGGATCACTCGCCGGCCGGCGGGCGTTGGCCGCGGGGACCTTTCTTGCCATCGGCTCCGCCAGGGCCGCCACGGCCGCGGCCGCCTTCGGGAGCCCCCTCCGGGGCGCCTTCCGGCCGGGCGGGACGCAGCTCTTCGCGGGTGAGCTTGCCGTCGCCGTTCTTGTCGAGCGTCGCGAGGGCGGCGGAAGCGCCGGCGATCTCGGTCGCGTCCAGCGAGCCGTCGCCGTTCTTGTCGAGCGCGGCCATCACCGGCGAGACCGGTCGCTTGCCGGCGCCTTCGGGTCCGGCTCCGTCGCGGGGCGGACGGGCGCCGTCCGGAGCCGGGGCGCCATCGGGCCGGGCGGGATGGAGTTCTTCGGCGGTCAGCGCGCCGTCGTTGTTCTTGTCGAGCGTGAGGAGCGCGACCTTGGCGTTGGCGATCTCCGGGGCGCTGATCGAGCCGTCCTTGTCGGCGTCGAGGGCGGCGATGACCGGGGATCCGCCGCGGCGCGGACCGCCTTCGCGGCGCTCGGGCCGACCGGCGTCCTGGGCGATGGAGGTGAGGGTGGCGGCGCCGAGCACGGCGACGAGGATGGACCGGGTGATGAGCTTCATAGGATTCCTTGGTGTGTCGTGGTTTGTTTTTTGTTCTTTCGTCCGGTCGGACTCCGCCGCCGAACTTCGACCTCAATAGAACCCGGTCGCGTTAAGCCATTGTGTGGCTGGAAGAGGAGATTTGTTAAGGCGGTGTAAATGTCGCGCGTATTGGGCCTGAGGTTGCGGCTTCGTGATGGTACCGTTGCCCGTTGGAAACTGACGGTGAAACACTATCGGAACCCCTCACTCCACATTTTATGAAGACTATCCTCGCATGGTTGGTAGCTTGGATTTTGGCGCGCTCGGGCAGTTTTCCTACGACCTTCCCAACGTCGAGCGCTATTCATCGACGAACTTCTGTCTTGCCGTCATCGATTTCGACGGTGATGGACAAACAGACGCTGATTATCAATTAGGCGCATCGGGTGGCGGCCCCGACACTTTTGTATCGGTTGGCTTTGTCTCTGACGAGGTCACCACATACTTGGCGTCGGCAAAAAAGGTTGCCACCTTCTCCTTGGGCGAAGCTATCTCCAGTTAAACCAAACGCTTCACTAACAATTTCGGGTTCTTCGGGTACAGTCTGGATAACTACCGGTGGGAGAAGTTTTTTGAGAAAGGCATCCCCCACTACGCGTATTCGCGGTTGAGCGGCAGCGAGTTCCCTACGTTGACGGACGTGTTGGTGGGGCTGCGGTTCGTGGGCGGGGACGGCAAACCGCACCACGCCTGGATCCGTCTCACGCGACCGGACAACGATCTGGGCACGCTCTTCCAGGTCGCGAGCTACGCCTATAACCCGCTGCCCGACGAGCCGATCCAGGCCGGGCTCCCGGCGCCTCTGCCTCCCGTGTCCTCGACGGTGGATGCCGTCAGCGGCGGCTTCGTCTTCTCTTGGGCGGCGAAGGCCGCGCCCTACTACAAGCTCCAGACCCGTCCCGACCTCGGCCCCGCCACCGAGTGGACCGAGGTGTACACCGGCGACGGCCACAGCTACATCGCCCCTCCGGACAGCGCGCAAGGCTACTACCGGCTGATCCAGCGATGAACGCGGCCCGCAAGCCTAGCCGGTGGCGCGAGGTTCTCGCCGTGCGCGGAGCGCGGAAGCCCTCG
>CAIWVP010000190.1 GCA_903916195.1 uncultured Verrucomicrobiota bacterium
CCCCGAACCAGCGGAGGATGTCAGCGAAGCCGGTAGCCAGGTACATGACCCGGGCACGCCCCTTCTCGTCGCGCCCTAGGTTGATATGGAAACGGCGGCGGTCCTCGTCGGAGAGGTCGTCCTCAAGGCCGTCGTTGCCCGGCCCCATGGAGTTCCAGGCCTGGACCGCGATCCAGGGCAGGACCAGGCGCAGCGCCACACCGGCGGCCGCGCGGCCCGTGAAGGCAGCCCCAGCCGTCGCCGCGGCGCCGGCTGTTGCCAGAGCCGGGCCGTCGCCGCCCTCGATAGCCATGTCCCGCAGGTTACGGAACAGGTTGGCGTGATAGCGGAAGTTGTTCTCCAGGTAGGTGTAGAACGGAATCCAGTACTTGCGGAGGTAATCCCCCGAGACGGAGACCGTATTATAATCGCCGAAGGTCGCCAGGGATACGGCAGCCGCCTTGCGTTCGTTGGCATCGTTGGCTCCGGGTGCGGATTCGCCCATGGCATCGATGTCGCGCCAGAAGGCGCCGCCATAGACCGGGCGGCCACCGGCACGCAGTCGCTCGAGATCGGCGAGGAACTTCGCGTAACGGAAGGAGGCCTCGCGCAGCTTGGAGACGGCCACCGTCGAATGATCCCCGAGCCAGGACTTGATGCGCTCGGGGCCGGTCATGAGCTCGGCAAGTCCTGCTGCGTCGCGGATCTCGCCGGCCTCGCGGGCCGTGGGGGCGTCGAACACTCCCAGGCGGAAGGCCGCGGCGGCCTCGGGCGTCGGGTCGGCCTCGCCGGCCAGGAACGCCCTGACCTCGCCAAGGGCGCGCGGGACCAAGGCAAGGACCTTGGGGTCTGCCGCGATCATCTTCTCGATATCGCTCACCGTGTTATTGAACTCGTACCGCAGGTAGTTGTGTGGGGCGAAGAGCGTCCACTTCTTCCAGAAGGCGGTCGGGATGGTGAATACGTTCGGGCGATTATCGGCCGCGCGGCGGGCCATGCCGTCGAGTGCTGCGGCGACCTCCTTGGGTACGACCCAGGTCTCCTCGTCGGCCTTGATAAGGGCCTCGCGGATGAGATCGGGCGTGATGGTGGCACCCATGACGCCGGCGTTGCGCAGCTCAGCGTTGATCGGGCCGTCGCCGATAAGGACGCCCAGCTGGCGGGCGAGCTCGGCGCGGTCGATGGCAAGGCCCTCGAAGAAGCCGATGCCGCCCTCGGCCTGCGGACGATAGACCACATGACCGTCCGGGATGAGCGTGCGCCAGGAGATAGGCCGGCCCTGCTCCTTAGATAGTTCCTTGGCCCGTTCACGTAGCTCGGCGACGATGTCGTAGGGCTTGATGAAGTTCGCGACAGTATCCTGGTGCAGGTTGTCGGTGCCGGTGGCGACCAGGTGCTGGAACATCGCTTTGGCATAGTCCGTCTCGATGAACGCGGGAGAACCCTCCGGCGTTATCAGGTACTTTCGGAAATCCTTGCCGGCGGTGATCGCGACGTTGTCCAAGTTGCCCTTCCAGAAATCGAGGACCAGGTGCGGGAAGTACAGGCGGCCGCCGGTCCACTGCCCTTCGAGCGGCAGGCCGCGGTCCTTGAGCGACTGCCAGGTGGCCTCGACCAGGTCGCCGTGCCGGCGGAGTGATTCGGTCATGGCGGCGTGATGCGGGCTCGAGGCCATGCGCTCCTTCCAGAATCGGAGGCGGTCAGCGACCTCCTCGCGGGTCAGGCGATCGGGCAAGGTGATCTCCCCGCCCTCCCTGGTGCGCAGCGTCGCCAGGCGTTGCGCCAAGTCGCGGTAGAGGACGAGATTCGTGAAGATGAAATAAGGGTCACCGGAAAGTTTGTCGTTCAGCTCGCGGATCTTCGCGTCGAGCTTGCTCGTGTCGGGCACCTCGGCGCCCTCCTCGACGGACAGGAGCTTCCGGCGTTCGGACTGCAGGTCGTGAAGTTCGGAAAGGAGTCCCGCGCGGATGTCGGCCGCACCTGAGTCCAGGATCGGCTGCAGGACGCCGCGGACCGCTTCCTGCGAATCCCGAACGACGACCTCGGTGCCGCGCTTGAGCGCGGAGTAGGCTTCGCGGATCCGGTTGAAGCGCACATCGTCGGGGAGCTCGGGAAGGTTGCTGCGCAGCTCCCGGAAAAACCGGACGGGGCCTTGGATGAGGCGCTGGAAGAAGCCCTCCGGCTGGACCGACTGACCCTCGGCCGTGGACCTAGCCGCCCCTTCCATCGGAGGCTGGGCGGGCGGCAGGGCCTCGATTGCGGCCAGGGCGGCCTCGGTCTCCTGATCGGGCTCAGGGACGACCGTTCCGGTGGGCTGGGCGGGCGACGGGATGGGCACGGCCCCACGACTACGGCGGTCGGCCAGGGTGGTCCGAGCGGACTCCCGGGCTGCCAGCAAGGGCTCACGGGCCGGGTGCCCCAAGGTCAGCCTTAAGGCGGCCTCGGTAAGGCGGGACGAGTACTCGGCTAGGTCGACGTCCGAAAGGGCGTCCAGGACGGCCTGAGGGGGCAGATTCATGCCTCCCGAGCTGACGGCGGCGTCAGCCAGGGAGGCCCCGGTAGGGCGCGGTGCCGGACCTCCCGACCGGCTGTATCCTTTGACGATAGGTCCACCAGACTGCGGACCAGGCGGGCCCCCTGACGGGCTGACAGGCCTGACAGGCTGACCGCCACCCGGAGGAGGCGGCGGCGGACCGCTGCGTCGACGATAGACCTGCCCCTTCTCGCTCAAGCGGCGGAAGAGGTTTCCACTGTTGTCG
>CAIWVP010000191.1 GCA_903916195.1 uncultured Verrucomicrobiota bacterium
CTGGGTCGTCTCCCAACCCCCGAAACCACCCGAAAACCGCTGGTCCGACGTCCTCGCCAAGTTCTCCCTCTGACCCAGTCTCATTTTGTTCCCACACCAAGTCTCCTTTTGAACTCCCGCCGACACGACACCTCTATTTTGTTGCTTTGCTGTGACAAGCCCGGGCAAGTTCCGCTCACCCCATTGGATTCGCAACGGCAGACATTTTTCGATTCCATCTATCCTCGGCACGTGTGTGTCGCGGGTCGATATTTGTAAGCCGTTGCGGCCGATAGATCAACGATATGCAACCTAGCTTCGTGTCTCAGCCTTCGATGAAGGCGATATACCGGAGTGTCTTGGCAGCCGTGGCAGCTGGAGCCCTCTCCAGCGCCCTCAACGCGGCTACCGTGATTCCTCCCTCCGCCAAGGCGGACGCCAGTTCCTTCGACAAGACCAAACCGGGCTTCACCTTCCGTCTGGTCCACACCTCCACCGGCCAGCCGAACGCCATCGTCGCCGCGGAGCAGCAGCTCGCGGGCACCCGGCTCGTCGACCCCTTGGATCCCGCCTCCGGCATCGTCGACAACGACGTGACTCCCGGGCCCAATGCGGACGGCTCGTACAACGAGTCCAAGGTCATCAACTACGACCAGGACGCCACGGACGACCTGACCGCTGCCCATAACGGCCATTTCACTGGCGCCAGTTTCCCCGACGTGCTGTTCCCCGGCCTCGATACGGCCGGCGGCAACGACAACCTCGCGGGCGAAGTCCTCACCTTCATCGAGCTTCCGGCCGGTGAAGTGAACCTCATCGTGAACAGCGATGACGGCTTCCGCCTCAAGATCGGCGACCGCTACATCCCCACCGTTTCCGCCACCGACACGACCTCGTTCTTCATCAGCGAGTTCGATGGTGGCCGCGGCGCCTCCGATTCCTCCGGCATCTTCACGGTGACCGAGGCCGGTGTCTATCCGCTGCGCCTGATCTGGTTCGAAGGCGGCGGCGGCGCCAACCTCGAGTTGTACGCCCGTGGTGCTTCGGATATCTTGGTCAACGATGTCGGCGGCCTGAAGGCGTATCGCCCGACTGGTACCGCCCTGATCGCCAAGGACCCGACAGCCGCCCACGTCGCGGTCGGCGCGACGGCGGCCTTCACGGTCTCCGCCAACGGAACCGGTGCGAAGATCCAGTGGCAGACCAAGGCGCCCGGCAAGGCCGACTTCTCGGACGTCTCCGGCGCCACCTCGGCCACGTACACCACGGCCGCCCAGGTCGCGGCCAACGACGGGACTTTGGTCCGCGCCGTGGTCACGGTCGGCACCAAGAGCCTCGCCTCCCATGCCGCCACCCTCACGGTGGACACCGCTGCGCCGGACTTCGGCAAAGTCGTCGCCACCGACCTGAGCACGGTCGTCGTGACCTTCAGCGAAGACGTCGATGCCAGCGCCGAGGCCAAGACCGCGTACACCCTCACCGGTGGCGTGACCGTCTCGGCGGTGACGCGCTCCTCGGCCAACAAGGTCGTCCTGAAGACCTCCGCGTTGACCGAGAGCACCTCCTACACGCTGACCGCGAAGGGGATCAAGGACCTGTACAACAACACGGCCGCCTCGATCACCACGCCGTTCCGTTCGCCCTCGCTCATCAAGGGCGTCGCGAACTACGAGCGCTGGGAGAACAACACGGAATCGTTCCTCGATTTCGTGGCCAACACGCTTGACAAAAAGGCACCGACGTTCGCTGGCATCGTGAACCTCTTCCAGGCCCCCACCGATGTCGCCGACAACTACGGCGGCCGCGTGAGCGCCCTGTTCATCGCCCCGAAGACCGGTGACTACGTGTTCTTCAGCAGCTCCGACGACAACGGCGGCATCTGGCTGAGCACCGACGAGTCCCCGGCCAACAAGCACCGCATCACCGCGGAACCGCAATGGAACGGCACCCAGAGCTGGAACACCAAGGACCGTCGCGATGCCGACAACCCGGAGAACCGCTCCGACAAGTACCAAGCCACCGAGTGGCCGACCGGCAACACCATCACCCTCCAGGCGGGCAAGAAGTACTACGTCGAGGAAGTCTGGAAAGAAGGCGGCGGCGGCGACAACGGCGGCGCGACCTACAAGCTCGCCGGCGATGCGGATCCGGCCGACGGCACCACCCTGATGAAGGGTGACACCATCGCGGCGCTCGTCCTCGCCCCGACCAAGCTCTCCATCACGACCGAGCCGACCGACATCGCGACCTCGTCGTACGAACAGGTCGCCTTCACGGTGGGTGCGACCGCGGACGGCGCCATCGCTCCGTCCTATCAGTGGCGGCGCGGCGGTGTCGCGATCGCGGGCGCGACCGGCGCCAGCCTCGGGTTCATCGCGGGCATCGCCGACAACGGCGCTTCCTTCGACTGCGTGGTCAGCATCAACGGAACGACGCTCACGGCGACCTCCAAGGCCGCCAAGCTCTCGGTCTCGCCGGCGAAGTTCGTCGCGGGCACCATCAAGCAGGAGTTCTTCAAGGACGCGGGCCGCGTGCAGGTCGAGACCGGCGGCGTCGGCAAGGCCACCAAGGTCGAGTTCTGGGACACCTTCCAGTCCGCGGCCCAGGTGGACGACAACTACACCCGTCGCGTGAGCGGCGCGTTCATCCCGCCGACCGACGGCAACTACGTGTTCTACATCTCGGCGGACGATGATGCCGATCTGTTCCTGAGCACCGACGACACCGTCGCCAACAAGAAGCTGATCGCCGCCGAGCCGACCTGGAACGACCCGAAGAAGTGGGTCATCGCCGATCGTCGCGACGCCACCCATCCGGAGAACCGTTCGGACCAGTACCAAGGCACCCAATGGCCGACCAAGAACGCCGACGGCGGCGCGACCATCGCCCTCAAGAAGGGCAACAAGTACTACATCGAGGCGGTGCAGCATGAAGGCGGCGGCGGCGACAACGTCGGCGTGAACTTCAAGCTCGCGGCCGACGCCGATCCCGCGGACGGCGACGACACGCTCATGGTCGCCGCCACCATCGGCCACTGGGAGCCGGGCGCGGTCGTGACCGGTCCGACGATCGCCATCGGTGCAGATGGCAAGATCACGTTCACCGGCGCCCTGACCGGTTCCGACAACGCGGCCGGACCGTTCACCCCCGTCACCGGGGCGACCAGCCCGTTCACGCCGAACACCGGCGCGGCGGCACAGAAGTTCTACCGTTCGTCGAACTGATCCGCCGCAAGGCACGATCCCACGGGGCCGAGGATGAAGATCCTCGGCCCTTTTTGTTTTGCTTCCCTTCCCGGCGGGAACCGTCCCCCGGATCACTGCGACCGACGCGCCGTACGGCGCTCCGCCCCGAGGTCGTGATGGGTGCCGCGATGCGACGAGCAAGACCGGCGGTCAGCGCGAAGAAATGCGCTTGGGAGCAAATGTTCGTTGGCAAGCGCGGTCCGGAAACCCATTTTTGCGGGGTGGCATCCGAGGGCACCGATTTCGAGGACACGGACTATTCCGCGGCGCGGCAAAAAAGCTCCGGCGGACGTGCGCCGACCCGGGAAGACCTCGACGCCCAGCTGACCGGAACCCAGCAGCAGCTGGCGAAGCTGCGCGAGACCCAGGAACAGCTCGAGCGCACCCGGACCGCGCTCGAAGAGATGCGGCGCCGCCGCGCCGAGTTCTCCATCGGCCTCGACGAGACGCGCGCCCATCTGATCCGCGGCACGGGCCTGCTCGAGAAGGCCGAGTTCGAGGCGCGCCGCGATGCCGAGCAGCTCAGCCGCACGCTGGAAGGCCTCCGCGGCGCGCTGGCGACGCTCGAGCCGTTGACCGAGAAGGCCTGGTCCGACCAGAACTGGGAGCAAGAGCTCACCCGCGCGCTGACGGTGATCGAGAACGCCCGCATGGAGCACAACGGCGCCCGCCTCAAGTGGCCGGTCCTCGACGGCAAGACCGCCGAGGGATCCGCGCCAGCGGAAGCGCCGCAGAAACTTTCTTTCACGACGTTGTCGACAGGACAGCTCTGCCGGCTCGGGTTCGCGCTGACATGGCCGCTCGCGCTGGTGGCGCTGGTGGCGTCGGTGCTCGGCCTGGTGCTGCTGGCACGGCGCTGATAAACGACACCGAAGGGTCATCCCATGCCGCTGTTCACCCGAAAGGAATCGGTCCCGCTGGATGCACGCGACAGGGCGCTTCGCGAGGAGATGGCACGCTTGGAGAGCGAGCTCCATCGGCTCGCCAACGAGACGCCGAAACCGGTGCGGACGAAGGCCGCGCGACCGTCACCACCCAAGGCCGTGAACGCGTTCGCCGCACCGCTTCCACGGGCTTCCGCGACGACGGCACCCGCGGACGCGGGCCGCTTCAACGAACGCGGTGTCCGAAAATTCGACCTCCTGGCTTTCATCCACAACTTGGGCGAGAACCTCACGGGCCCGGCCGGGAACAATCCGGCGATGGCGAAGATGCTCGCGGCCGGTGGGATCCACGGTCTGCGGCCGCTTCGCAAGGAGCGCCGGGTCGCCAGGAACCGCTTCCTGTTCCTTTTCTTCACCCTCCTGCTGATCCTCTGGGGAGTGGCCTATACCTACATCCGCCAACGATAACGAGATCTTTCACACCACGTTGTGGGGTGTGCACCTGATTTGACTGGCACCGGTTGTTCCGTAGGTTCGGTGCGTTGTCAGGGGCTTTGGCCTCGGTTCCTCCTCCGCCCGGCGGCGCTCGCAAGAGTCCGCCGGGTTTTTCGTCCCGAGGGTCCGCAGAAGACGTCGGTCACCGCCCCCCGACCACGTCCGCGATCCGCCCCGCGATGTCGTCGACGGAACCACCGGAACCGATCTCGATCCATTCCAGGTCGAGTTGTCCGCGAAACCATGTGAGCTGCCGCTTGGCGAACTGCCGGGTCTTCGTCTTGACCAGGTCGATGGTCTCCAGACGGCTCCGCTCCCCGCGCAGATGGTCGACGACCTGCCGATAGCCGATGGCCTGCATCGCGGTCCGGTTCTCCCCGAGGCCCTGCGTCAGCAACGCACGCGTCTCGTCGATCAACCCGCCGGAGAACATCGCGTCCACCCGCGCGTCGATGCGCCGCCGCAGCGCATCCCGGTCGCGCAAGAGCCCGAAGCTGCGTCCGGCCAGCGCGGGGGCGCGTTCCGGCCAGGCGGCGCGTTGCTGGGAGAACGGACGTCCGGTCAGCCGGACCACCTCGACCGCACGCACGATGCGGCGCCGGTTCTCCAGGTCGATCTCGTCGAAAGTGACCGGATCGGTGCGGGCCAGCTCGTCGAGCAGTTCGGGCAGAGGCTTCGCCTCGAGCTCCGCACGCAAGGCGACGTCCGGCGGCGGCGCGGAACCGAGGCCGTTGAGCCAGGCGTTGAGATACATCCCGGTGCCGCCGCACAAGATGGGCGTGCGCCCGCGCGTTTGGATGTCCCGCACCGATCCGGTGGCGAGCACGACGAACTTCGCCGCGTCGAACACCTCCGCCAACCCGACGACATCCACGAGGTGGTGCGGGATCCGGGCGCGCTCCTCGGGCGACGGTTTGGCGGTGCCGAGATCCAGGCCGCGGTAGACCTGCATGGAATCCACCGAGACGACCTCGCCACCGATGCGTGCCGCGAGCGCGAGCGCGACGGCCGATTTGCCGGTGGCCGTCGGCCCGGCGATCAGGATCGGCGCGGTCATCGTCCCGGGGCCGGAGCGGATCGCGCGCCGGTCTCCATCCGCCAGGACAGCAGGATCAGCAGGCCCACGCCGGTGCAGATGGCGGTGTCCGCGACGTTGAAGGCCGGGAACCCGATCTCGCCGCCGCCGCGGGATTCCAGGTAGAAGCGGATGAAATCGATGACGTGCTGCCTGCTGGGCAGGAGGCGGTCGAGCAGGTTGCCGGCGATGCCTCCGAAGAGCAGGCCCAGGGCGACCTGGCCGGTCGGTCGATGGGCCTCGAAATGGCGGCGAAAGACCCAGAGCGCGGTCATCGCCACCGCGGAGACCACCGCGAGCACGCCGTTCTTCTGGTGGAACATCGAGAACGCCGCGCCGGTGTTCTGCCAATGCACGAACTTGAAGAAACCATCGATCACCGCCCGTTCCTCCGACGGTCCGAGCAGCCGGAGCACCAGCAGCTTGGTCAGCTGGTCGGCGAGGAAGATGGCGCCCCCGACCGATGCGATGCGGCGGTTCGCGGCGATGAGGTTGTCGGCGGACACGGGCCGAACAGTGGCGTGCGAAGTGCGAAGTGCGAAGTGCGAAGTGCGAAGTGCGAAGTGCGAAGTGGCAAGGCCGGAGCTTTGCTCTTCGCACCGCCCGCCCCGGCCCTCTAGCTTCCCCGCGTGTCCGCCGCCTACGTGCAACTGCTCGACGCCGCCATCGCGCATTGCGAGGCGTTGCGCGCCGACGGCATCGATTCCGTGCCGGTATCGGCGGAGACGCTCGCCGGGCTCTCCGCCAAGCGCCCCGCGCCGATGCGTCCAGCTGCCCCGAAACCGGCCACGCCCGCCGCACGGCCGTTCGCCTTCGTCCCGGCGAGCATGACCACGGCGCAGGAAGCATCGTCGCCTGCCACGCCGGTCGTCGCCCCGACCTCCACTCCGCGTCCTCTTCCCGCGTCGGTCGTCTCGCGCTGGGGCCAAGCCGCCCGACCGATCGTCCCCACGGTGGCCAAAGTCCACATCCCTCCTTCCCAGCCGGCCTTGCCGCCGCCGCTCCAACCCGCTGCGAAAGACGCGGCGATGGCCGAGCTGCGGACCCGGGCGCTCGCTTGCGTCCAGTGCTCCCACCTCGCGGGTTCGCGACAGACGGTCGTGTTCGGCGTCGGCGACATCCACGCGCGGTTGATGTTCATCGGTGAGGCGCCGGGCGCCGACGAGGACCAGCAGGGCGAACCGTTCGTCGGCAAAGCCGGCGAGCTGCTCACCAAGATGATCATCGCGATGGGCCTCAGCCGTTCCGAGGTCTACATCGCGAACATCCTGAAGTGCCGTCCCGACACCCCGGGCCAGACCGCGGTCAACCGCAAGCCCACCTCGGACGAGATGGCCACCTGCATCCCGTGGCTCCACCGGCAGATCGACATCATCCAGCCCGACGCGATGGTCGCCCTCGGCGCGACCGCGGTCGAAGGCCTGCTCGGGGGGACGGCCGGCATCGCCAAGCTCCGCGGCACCTGGCAGTCCTACCGCGGCATCCCGCTCATGCCGACCTACCACCCGGCCTACCTGCTGCAGAACCAGGCGCCGTCGGAGAAACGCAAGGTATGGGAAGACCTGATGGCCGCGATGGAGAAGCTCGCGCTGCCGATCAACGCGAAGCAACGGGCCTATTTTTTACCGAAGGCGTGAAGGCGGCGGTCGAGCCCGCACCCCCTACCGCGTCACAGCTCGACCCGCGACGCACCCCCGGCCAGACCACAGCGCGTCGCCGCGCTCTCCGGTGGCAACGCCGCGATGAAGCGTCCCGCAGCACGCCGTCCGACCAGGTGCACCGTCATCCCGCCGAAGCCGCCGCCGGTCAGACGGCCGCCCAACCAGCCGGGGACCTTGGAAGCCAGCGCCACCAACTGGTCGAGCTCAGGGCAACTGTTCCGTAGCTGCGTCCGCGAGCTCTCATGGCTCGCGGTGCACAACGCGCCGAGACGGACGATATCGCCGGAACGGATCGCCGTCGTCGCCGTGGCAACGCGGATGTTCTCATCGATGACATGGCGTGCGGCGGCGCTCTCGCGCGCCGTGAGGCGGAGTCCGTGCGCCGTCGATGCGGAGAGCCGGGCCTCGCGCAAGGTCGGCACGCCGAGCTTGCGGGCCGCTCCTTCGCAAGCACGGCGGATGGCGTTGTAGCCGCCTTCGGTGAGCCGATGCCGGACGCCGGAATCCGCCAGCACCAGAGCCACGTCGTCCGGCCACGGCAACGCGCGCACGGTGAGGGATCGGAGATCGAGCCGCAGCACGCAGCCGGCCCGGCCGTGCAGGATCGTCAGGTAGTCGAGCAGCCCGCAATCGACGCCCGAGCGGCTCTCCGCGCGCTGGCAGATCTCAGCCACGCGCATCCGCTCGGCGGCGGTGCGATGCGGCATCGACCCCGCGGCGAGCGCCGTCGCCACGAGCAACGCCGCCGAACTGCTCAGGCCCCCGCCGACCGGGATGTCGCCGTGGATCGCCGCGTCGAAGCCGCCGGTCGTCACCCCCGCGGTCCGCGATTCGACGAGCGCGGCCCGGACGTAGCTCGACCAGCAGCCGTCCGGTCCACGACCCGGCCTTCGCGCTCCGAACTCCACGCGCCGCCCGGGGAAGGCCGAGGACACCAGCGCGACCCGCCCGTCGGATCGCGGTGCCAGCGCGAGCTCCAAGGTGCGGTCGATCGTGGCCGCGAGGACGAGGCCGGCGTTGTGGTCGGTGTGGTTGCCGAGCAGTTCGACGCGGCCGGGGACCACGGCGAGGCGCGCAGGATCCTTCCCGAACGCTTCGCGGAACAGCGTGGTCGCCAAGGTCCGGTCCGGGCGCATCAAACCTCCCTCGCCGCCGATGCGTCGCACCGGGCCGCCAGCGCGAAGTCCTTCGTCGTGAGCCCGCCGGCGTCGTGGGTCGTCAAAGCGAGCGTGACCTTGGACCAGCGGACATCGATGTCCGGATGGTGCGCGGCCTTCTCCGCGGCCTTGGCGACGAGGCCGACGAAACGGATCGCGGCGACGAAATCTGCGAACACATAGGTGCGGCGGATCACCGCGCCGCGTCTCGTCCAGCCGGGGACCGCGGCAAGGGCGGCCCTGATCTCGGCGACAGTGAGCTTTGACATGGGCGGACCTTGGAGCGCGGGCGGCCCGCCCGCCAGCGGCAACGTGCTGCCGACAACGTGCCGGGAGGGCGGACATCCCTGTCCGCCGGTGCGAGTCGGGAAAAAGCGGCGGACCAGGAAGTCCGCGCTCCCGGCACGCGCTTCACGCCGGTTGTCCGCCGGCGTCCCGGTACCACTCCAACGTGCGGCGCAATCCTTCGGCCCACGACACATGCGGCCCGTAGCCCAGCGCTTCGCGCGCGGCGGAGATGTCGGCGCGCGAATGCCTCACGTCGCCGGCACGGGCGGGCTCGAACCGCGGCGCCATCGGACGGCCGGTGAGCGCGGCAAGATCGGACGCGAGGCGGAGCAGATCGATGCTCTCTCCGCAGGCGATGTTGAAGACGCGGCCCGCCACGCGCTCGGCGGGCGCATCGGCGGCGAGCAGGTTCGCGGCGACGACGTTGTCGATGAAGGTGAAATCGCGCGACTGCCGGCCGTCGCCGTGGATCACCGGCGTCTCGCCGGCCAGGGCGGCCATGCAGAACTTGGCGATGACGCCGGAGTACGGTGAACCGGCCGACTGACGCGGGCCGAACACGTTGAAGTAACGCAGGCTCACCACCGGCGTCCCGTAGAGCTGATGGAAGAGCTGGCCGTAGCGCTCGGCGGCGTATTTCTGGAGCGCATACGGCGAGAGCGGCCGCGGCGGGAGGGACTCGTGCTTCGACGGCGCGTCCTGGTCGCCGTAGATCGACGACGACGAGGCGAAGATGAAACGCCGGACGCCGGCGTCGCGCGCGGCGACGAGCAACCGCAGCGTGGCGTCGAGGTTCTGCGCGTTCGACCCGACCGGTTCGGCGACCGAACGCGGCACGCTCGGCAGCGCGCCGTGATGGAACACGACGTCGATGCCCGGCAGCAGCTCCGCGACGAGATCACCGTCGCCGGCATCGCCTTCGACGAACCCGAGCGCGTCGCCCGGCCGCTTCCAGGCGAGGTTCGCCACCGTTCCGAGCGACAGGTCGTCGAGCACGACGACGCGGTCGCCGCGGCGGACGAGGGATTCCGCGATGTGCGACCCGATGAAGCCGGCTCCGCCGGTGACGAGGGCGTTCATGCCTTGAAATAGCGGGACGCCTCGACCGGATGACCGGCGAAGGCGTTCCGGGTGTCGACGATGAGCCTGGCCGAGCGGGCGATCAACGCGTGGTCGAACACGCGGTGGTGCGTCGCCAGGAGCACGACGTCGAAGGACGCGATGGACTCCGCGGTCAACTCCACCCCGCGGCGGCCGGCGTATGCGGCGTGCTCGCGGCTCGGGCGCACGACCGGGATGTGCGGGTCGTGGAAGGCCACCTCGGCGCCGGCTTCTTCGAGCAGGTTCCAGAGCGCGTAGCCGGGGCTCTCGCGGTCGTCGTCGACGTCGGGTTTGTAGGCGAGCCCGAGCAACAGCACGCGCGATCCGGCGAGCGTCCTCCCTTGCGTCGCCAAGGCCTCGCCGACGCGGCGGACCACGTACGCGGGCATGGCGGTGTTCACCTCGCCGGCGAGGCGGATGAAGCGCGTCTCCTGCCCGAACTCGCGCGCCTTCCACGTCAGGTAGAACGGGTCGATGGGGATGCAATGGCCGCCGAGACCGGGGCCGGGATAGAAGGGCATGTAACCGAACGGCTTGGTCTTCGCCGCGGCGACCACGTCCCAGATGTCGATGCCCATCGCGGCGTAGACGACCTTGAGCTCGTTCACCATCGCGATGTTCACGGCGCGGAAGATGTTCTCGGTGAGCTTCACCGCCTCGGCCACGCGGCAATCGGCGACGGGCACGAGCGTCCTCACCACCCGGCCGTACAACGCCAGGGCGCGGTCACGGCACGCGGGCGTCAGGCCGCCGACGACTTTCGGGATCGCGGACACGTCGGATTCCGGGTTGCCCGGATCCTCGCGCTCAGGCGAGTAGGCCAGATGGAAACCGGTGCCGGCGACCCGGCCCGACCCGGCCTCCAGCACCGCGCGCAGCTCGCCATCGGTCGTGCCGGGATAGGTGGTGGATTCCAGCACCACAAGGGTGCCGGGCGCGAGGTGGGGCGCCAGCGCGCGGCCGGTGGCGAGCACGTAGCTAAGATCAGGCTCGTTCTCGCCTTTCAGCGGCGTGGGCACGCAGATGATGACGGCTTGGCAATCGCGGACGCGGGAGAGGTCGGTCGTGGCGGTGAAGCGTCCGGCATCCACCGCTGCGGCGACCCGCGCGGACGGGATGTGCAGGATATAGGACTCGCCGCGGGCGAGCCGCCCGACCTTGGCGGCATCGACATCGAGCCCGATGACCGGGACGCCCGCATGCGCGAAATGCAGCGCGAGCGGGAGCCCGACGTAGCCGAGGCCGGCGATGGCGATGGGGACGTCAGTCTTCATCACCTGACAGCTTGGGTTGGTCCCGCGCCCCGTGGACGACTTTCACGACATCTAAGGTGGCGTCTGTGACCCGGTAGAACACGACGAACTGTTCGAAGCGGTGGCGGAGGATGACCGATCTCAACCCTCGCAGTTTGACCGGACGGAACCGGCGAAGGCGGCCCATGTGGGGGTTGCGGAGCAGTTCGGCAGATCGCAGCCGAAAAGCGGCGATGAATCCCTCTGCCACAGCTTCACCCGCTGCATCGAGATACCAGTGGTGTTGCTTTCGCAGGTCGGCCTCCGCCTCGGGAAACACCCGCAGCGTCAGGTTCATGCGCGGGCGGGCGGCCGCTGGCGGATGCGGGCGAAGATTTCTTCGGTCAGCGGATAGGGTTCCCCGTCCAAGGACCGGGCGAGTTCCTGTTCCAATCCGGGATCGGACTCAAATCCGTCCTGTTCGCGGGCCAGCACAAAACGCTGCTCTCCGTCCAGCAGCACGACCGGCTCTTGGACGGCGGCATCGAGCACTTCGCGCGGGTTGGCCAGCCAGTAGGCGGCGAGAACAGTCTTCACGACGTTGATGATGCGTGTTTGCAGTACGGCGTCAAAACCTCAAGCAGCCGTGGCCGCGCCGAACTGGAGCCCGTGCAACTTGGCGTAGGTCCCGCCGCGCTCGAGCAGCTCCGCGTGCCGGCCTTGCTCGACGATCCGGCCTTCCGCCATGACCACGATGACGTCGGCGTGCTGGATGGTGGAGAGGCGGTGGGCGATGCAGAGCGTGGTGCGGCCGCGCATCAGGGCCTCCAGCGCGGTCTGCACCGCCCGCTCGCTCTCGGTGTCGAGAGCACTGGTGGCCTCGTCGAGCACGAGGATCGGCGCGTCCCTGAGGATGGCCCGGGCGATGGCGAGGCGCTGGCGCTGGCCGCCGCTGAGGTTGTTGCCGCGCTCGCCGATGGCGAAACCGTAGCCGCCCTCCTTCGCGATGATGAACTCATGCGCGTTCGCGGCCTTGGCGGCGGCCTCGACCTCGGCGTCGGTCGCTGCCGGGCGACCGAGGCGGATGTTGGCGAGGATGCTGTCGTTGAAGAGGATCGTCTCCTGGGTGACGACAGCGATCTGGGCGCGGAGGTCGTCGGTCGCGATCTCGCGCAGATCGAGGCCGCCGATGCGGACGCTGCCGCGCTGCGGGTCGTAGAAGCGCAGGAGGAGATTCGTGAGCGTGGTCTTGCCGGAACCGCTCGCGCCGACGAGCGCGACGAGTTGGCCGGCCTTCACCGTGAGGGCGACATCGCTCACCGCGGTCTTCTCGCCGTAGCCGAAGGTGACGCCGTCGAACTCGATGTCCGCCCCGGCGGCCCGGAGCGGCTTGGGCGCGACGGGCTCGACGACGGTCGGGCGCGTCTCCAACAGACCGAAGAGGCGTTCGCCGGCGGCGCGGCCCTGCTCGAGCTGCGCCCAGAGGCGGGAGAGGTTCTTCACCGGCTGGTACAGCATGAACAGAGCGCCGACGAAGCCGGTGAAATCGCCCGCCGAAGGTTTCTTCGCACCGGCGTACTTCGCGACGTACCCGAGCAGCAGCGCGACGCCGATGGACCCGAAGACCTCGATCACCGGGCCGGGCATCTCCGAAGCGCGGATGTAGCGCATGAACTGGCTGGTGATCATCCGCGAGGTCCGCGCGAACCGGTCGGTCACCACCTGCTCCAGGTTGTAGGCCTTCACCACGCGGCTGCCGGTGAACGCCTCCTGCATCACGTCGCTCAGCTCGGCGGTGTGCGTCTGCGCGGCCTTCCACGCCTTCCTCACCTTGCGCCCGTAGATGACGATCGGCAGCACCACGAGCGGGAAGACGACCAGCGCGACCAACGTGAGCGTCGGCTGCATGAACAACAGATAGGCGACGAGGAAGACGACCGCGAACGGCTCCTTCGCCAGCGTCGCCAGGCCGGTCGCGATGGTGGAATAGATCGCCGTGGTGTCGTTGGTCAGGCGTGACAGGAGCTCGCCGGTGCGCGAGGCGCCGAAGAAATCCAGCGACAGCCGTTGCAGATGGCCGAAGAGCCGCACCCGCAGGTCGTGGACGGTGTTCGCCCCGAGCCACGCCATCGCGTAGAGGTTGAGGTAGGCACCCATGCCGCGGACCGCCATCGCGACAGGCACCGCGGCGATCAATGCGAAGACCGCGGGCGACGACTGCTCGAGCCGGATGCTCTGGAACGCGTCGAGGACCCACCGCTGGAGCGCCAGCGGCAGGCCGGAATGCTGGATCCGCTCGATCATCTTCGCGCCTTCGCTGGGGAAGATGGCGTCGAAGACGAGGTTCACCGAGAGCAGCATCGCGCCGCTGCCCGCCGCGTAGAGCAGGCCCGCCGCGACGCCCAGCCAGAGGCGCCCTTGGTGGGGACGGATGAACTGCCAGAGCTGACGGAGGAACAGGCGCATCGAGGTCGAGGGAAGATGGCCGTCCGGCCCGGCCCGGGGCAACCGTTGGTTGCGCCGGCTGCCCGCCGAGGGTCCCGGGCTAACGGCCCTCCGGCCAGCGGTCGGCTTGGCGGACCTTGCTGCCCTCCGCGCGGAGACGGAACAGCGGCGTCTCCACCTCGTCGCGGAGAGACTTGAAGGCCTCCGGCACGTCGCGCTTCTGGAGCATCAGCTCGCGCAGGCCCGAGTCGTCGCAGACGAGCGCCTCCGCGAAGCCTTTCATGTGGTCGGCCCGGCCGATGATCCGCGCGGCCCCGGCCGCATCCGCGATCGGACCGGACGCCGCGGGATCCTTCGCCATCACGAGGAAACTGTACGGCAGGCTGCGCAGGTCGATGCCGGCGCGCTGGGCGAAGCGCGTCCAATCGGAGTCGGCGTACAAGCTTGGCGGCGGTTCCGCGAAATGGTGGCACCAATGACGTTCATTGCCCGGCGACGCCATCCCGCAGGCTCCGCCGTGCGTGCACGGAGCCACGACCGAGAACGACCCGCGCAGCCCCTCGCGGAACGCGAGCAGCGCGCGGCTGTCGGCGTGGGTGCCGGGCTCGACCCACACGATCGCCTCGGCCCGCGCGGCGACCGACCGGAGCGCGCGGCGACCGGCCTCGGGCAGCTCGTTCAGCACGTGGCTCACGACGAGCGTGCCGACCGGAGCCATGTCGTCGACGACCCCGCCGGCGCGGATGCACGGCAACCCCGGGAACAGCTCGCCGGCGCGGGCCGCAGCGAAATCCTCCGCGAGCGGCGACCGGTCGTGGAGCGTCAGCGAGGTGAACCGCTCCGCGCCGAAGGCGGCGACCACCCGGCGTCCGGCGATGCCGCTGCCGCAGCCGAAATCCAGGACCGGCCCCGGAGGCGGCACCCAGCGGCGGAGCTTGAGCTCGCGGAGGACGGCGTCCCATTTCCAGCCGATCCGCTCGCCGAAGGTCGCGTCGTAGCAGGCGAGGTCCGATGTGGAATCCCAGTAGGCACCGCGCCGCGCGTCGCGGGCGAGGAACGCGTCGCGGATCCGGTCGAGCGCGGCCCAATCGAGCGAGGAGATGTTCATCCGACGGTGGCGGGCGAGAGGTCGAAGCCGAGGCGCGCGGCCAGGGTCTGGTGGCGGATGCCGTAGAACGCGGCGAGCGCGCGGACCTTGCGGGCCGCTTCCGCGGTGTCGGCCGGGCGCGTCCGCTTGACCGCGCTGATCATGAGGTTCTTGCCGGTGTGCTCCGGCGAGATGAACTCGAAGATGCTGGTGGAATAGCCGGCCCACCCCAGCAACGCGGCGCGCAGCGAATCGGTCGCGAACTCGGCCTGCCGCTCACGTAGGATGCCGTGCCGGAGCGCATCCTCCAGCACGTCCGGCGCGACGAGCTGCGGACGCACCTCGCGATGGCAGCAAGGCGCCACGACCAGCAGCGCGGCGCCGGCGGCGATCCCTTTGGCCAGCGCGTCGTCGGTCGCCGTGTCGCAGGCATGCAGCGCGACGAGGATGTCGGCTTGCTCCACGGCCGCTCCGGCGATGGTGCCCGCGGCGAAGGAGAGGCCGTCCGCCCCGGTTTCGCGGGCGACGCGCCCGCAAAGTTCGACAAGATCCGCGCGCGCCTCGATGCCGAGGACCCGCGCCGGTCCCGCCGCGGCACGGGCGAGATATGCGTGGGCGGCGAAGGTCAGGTATCCTTTGCCGCAGCCCATGTCGACGAGCGTCCAAGGCCGGTCGGTCGGCAACGGCGCCTCGGCGATCAGCGGACCGAGCAACTCCACGAAGCGGTGGACCTGGCGGAACTTCGCCTCCATCCCTTTGCGGACCTTGCCGCCGTCCGCGGTGACCCCCAACCCGCGGAGCCACGCGCTGCCGGTCTCGACCGACCGCTTCTTGGTCCGGTCATGCGCGGGCACGGGCGCGGCGGTCTCTTCCAGGGCGGGCCCGACATGGATGCGTCCCGGCCGCCCGGGCCGCTGCTCGAACTGCACCGTCACGGTCGTCGTGGACAGATTCGCCGTGGCGAAATCGGTCCCGACCAGCCCGGTGACGAGCGCGAGCGCATCGTCGGCGGCGAAGTTCTTGGTGATGTCCCGCGTGGCGTGGCTCCACACGAACGCGAAGCGCGGGCCGGCCTGGAGCACGACCGGCCGCACGACGAGCCGGCGAAGGGTCGGATCGGATCCCCGATGGGCGCCGAGCGTCAGCCGTGTCAACGAACCGTCGCCCATCGCCGCGCGGAGATAGGTGAGGAACTTCTCGGAGGATTCGTCGGCCACGGCGGGAGTGTCCGGCGCGCGCGGACCGACGACAAGCCGCCTGATCGTGGATACTCAGGGCGCTCGGCGGGGTCCGGTGGACGGGCCCTGCTCCAATATTTTTGGGATCGTCGGAGAACGCGGGCGCCGCTCCCTTCCTCAGCGCACAACCGACCCCTCGCAGGGCGGTATGGAAGACCACGAACTTTTCACGCCCCGTCGTCCCCGTCACGGCCGACACGATGGCCGACAGCAGCGTCCGCTGCCTGTCCCTGGGCATGGACGACTGCGTGACGAAGCCGTTCCGCCGCGCCGAACCCGAGGCGATGAGGACCCGGTGGGCTCCGCGCACGCGGTCCGCCCCGGCGCCGGTCGCCTAGGCGTCCACGTCCACGTCCACGTCCACGAGCGCGGTGCGGTCGGGAACGGGATCGTGTCCGCGCAGGGTGAGCTTGAAGCCGCCTTTACCGGCGCGGTTGCCGTGGCACGCGCCGCCGGCGCCGCTGGCGCAACTGGCCTTCGACAGCACCGCCATCGCATCGCGGCGGAACGAGACCGGCTCCCCATCCGCCGCAGACGGGGCGGCCGTCGGCGCTGCCATGGCGACCGCTCCAATCGATGCGGCGATGCCGGCGAGGATCCAGGACCGGACGGAGGTCCGAAGGCGGGGCATGCGAGGCAGATCGGTGAAGCGGCGATGCGCCGGGCCGAAGGTTTCCTCGGCCGGACAGAGCCTTGGTCGGGTCACTTCGCCCGCGTGACGTAGGTCTTCGTGTGGCCGGTGGCGGGGATGTCGATGGTGTAGCTCATGCCATCGGCGGCGACGCGGCAGTGGATGAAGTTGCCGGAGCACTTCGCCTCCTTGTTCGCGATGAACTCGTCGGGGCAGTTGTTCGTCGCGCCGTCGGGCCGGACGTTCTTGTGGACCTGGTACTGCGCCTGGAGCGTCGACAGCCCGCGGAGGGTCTGGAAGACCTCGCCCATCGCGCCCTTGGTCGGGCCGTTGTTCATCACGCTCACCGTCGGGTTGAGGGCGCGGAGCAGGAGCGGATGATTGCTCACATCGAGCCCGTGGTGGGTGACCTGGTAGATGTCGACGCCGGGGACCATGGGCATCGGCCAGACGAGCTTGGCTTCGACGTTCCACGTGAGGTCGCCGCCGTCGTAGAAGCGGAATCCGCCGAAAGTCAGCGTCCAGGCGGAGCTGTTCGCGTTGTCGGAGGTGTCGACCGGTTTCGCGGAAGGCAATCCCTCGTTGGTCCAGGCCTTGAACTCTTTCGACTTCGGTTCCCAGCGCTCCTGCCGCGCGATGAGACAGCGCAGCTCCAGCGGGCGGCCGGAAGACTTCAACGGCAAGGTCACCCCGGGTTTCACGACGTGGCGTTCTTTCACGGGCATCGTGCGGTAGGCCTTGCTCGTGAGCGGCCAGGTCGAGGTCTTGTTGCCGTCCGGATCGGCGTCGGGCAGACCGTTGTCCCAGACGTGGACGACCGGCATCAGCGCGGCCAACTCGGCGGCGCCGCCGAAGTGGTCCACGTGGAAATGCGTGGTGATGTAGTGGTCGATCTGCCGGATCCGGGCGGCTTTCGTCGCGACCGCGTGGATCCGACCGGAATCGCGGCCGCCGGGGTTCCCGGAATCGATCAGCACGCTCTCGCCGGCCGGGGTGACGACCAGCGTCGATCCGCCGCCTTCCGAATCGATCCAGTAGAGGTCGAGGGTCCCGTCGACGGCGCCGGCGGAGGCGGTCGACACCGGGAGCACGGGCAACGCGGCCGCGAGGAGGAGGACGGAGGGGAGACGCATGAGCGGGTGATACGCTCCCGTCGCGGCCCGCGCAATCCGCGACGCGCCGGTCAACGCGCGACGCGTTCCGTGCGGAAGATGCCGGCCTGGGCGAGTTCCGCGGGCGGTCCCGGCTGGAACGCCAGGAACTCCGGCGTCTCCAGACGGTGCCGGCCTTCCGGCGCGGTGCGCACGAGGTGACGCAGTTCTTCCAGGTCGCGCGACCAACGGAAGCCGTTGAAGAACTCCATCGGCTCGAACTGCGCCTTGTACAGCGCGAGCTCCGTGTAGCAGGTGCCCAGATGCAGGTGCGCGAAACCGGTCCGGGCGAAATGCTCCACCGCGCGCACCATCATCGCCATCCCGACGTGCTTCGTCTCGGGCCCGGGCCGGTAGAAGGCGTAGTAGTAGAAGGCGGTCGTCGGCGCCTCCAGATACATGAGCACCGAGCCGCGGTCTTCGCCGGTCGCGATGTCGGTGAAGTGCAGCACATGGCTGACGACCGCTCCCGACATCAGGCGGTCCAGCCGCTCGGGCGACATCACGCCGGCGCCCCATTTCAAACCGGCGTAGGCAAGCCAGTCCTCGCGGCGCGCGGACGTGTAGGCGAACTCCGACCGCGGGACGAGTTCGCAACGCAGCGCCTCGGCCTTGCGCAGCACACGGCGGTTCTCGGACGTCGGCGTCCAACCGACGAGAGGCACTCGCAGTTGGCGGACGAGATAGAAGCGGTCGAGCTGCGGGGATCCGGGGAGGAAGCCCGCGGCGAAGGCATCCGCCGGTGTCTCGCCCGGCTCCAGGAATGCCCAGACCGCGTACGGATAGACGTACCGGACCGGGTCCGGGGCGGCTTCGGAGAAGAGGAGCTTCATCGCCGGAAACGATTCAGGCGCCGAGATAGACGCGCGGCAGGCGTGCGCGCCAACCGGTCAGCACGTCGTAGCTCACGCTGCGCTTCAGCACGGCCACGTCCTGGGCGGTGATCTCCTCGTCGCCTTGCCGGCCGAGCAGCACGGCCTCGTCGCCGATGCCCGCGGACGGCAGGTCGGTGAGGTCCACCATGAGGGCGTCCATCGTCACGCCGCCGACGATCGGCGCGCGGCGTCCGCCGACGAGCGCCGATCCTTCGTTGCGGACGCGCGGGAAGCCGTCGCCGTAACCGAGCGGCAGCACGCCGATACGGCTGGGGCGCTCCGCGGTCCAGCGCATGCCGTAGCCCACGGTGTCGCCGGGGGCGAGCTCCTGGATGGCGGCGACACGGGCCTTGATCGACAGCACGGTCCGCAGGCCGGCCAGTCGCCGGCACACCGAGGACGGATAGACGCCTTGCGCCAGCAGACCGACGCGCACGACATCGTGATGCGCTTCCGGCAGGTCGAGGAAGCCGCCGGAGTTGCAGTGATGGACGAGATCCGGCCGGATGCCCGCTTCCTCCAGCACGGCGAGGCACCGCGCGAAGCGCTCGTTCTGCGTCCGCGCGAAGGCCTTCTCCGTCTCGTCGCTCTGGGCGAAGTGCCCGAGCACGCCGGCGAACCCGAGCCCGGGCAGGCCGGCCAACGCGCGGCTCCATCCCTCCACGTCGCGCCACGCGAAGCCGAAGCGGTTCATGCCCGTGTTCACCTTCACGTGGATCCGCACCGGTCTTCCACGCCGCGTGCCGACCCCGGACAAAGCCTGCGCGATCCCGATGTTGCCGACGCACGTCTCGACGCCGAGTTGGACCACCCACTCCAGCTCGTCCGGCAACCGTTCCCCGAGCAACAAGATCGGCGCGCGGATGCCGGCGTCCCGCAACGCGGCCGCCTCGCCCAGCGTGAACACGGCCAACAGATCCGCGCCGTGGGCGAGCGCGACCTCGGACGCGCGCACGGCACCGATGCCGTACGCGTCGTCCTTCGCGACGTACAACAACCGCGTGCCGGCCGGCAGATCGGCGCGGATCAGGCGGAAGTTCTGCGCGAGCGCCGCGAGATCGACCTCGACCCAGGCGGGCCGGGGCGGTCGCCCGGTCGGAGCGGCGTTGGATGCGTCGGTGTTCATCCGTTTCCCGGCGGCCAGAGCGACTTGCCCACGTCGGTTCGATGATAGCTCCCGAGCGAGCGGATGCGACGGATGTTCGCGTAGGCCGTGGCGATGGCCTCGTCGAGCGTGCCGGCGATGGCGGCGACGTCGCAGATGCGGTGGCCGGTCGCCTCCAGCACGCCGTCGTCGCGGGCCTCGACCTCCTGCCACCAGACGTCGCAGGTGGGCTCGCCCTGCACCGTGACCGGCACGCGCGGGCCGGTGAGCTGGGTGAAGGGATATCCGTAGCCCGCGAGCGTGAGGTTGCAGCCGAAATCCAGGCCGTCCCGCCAGCGCGGCGCGATCGGCTCGTCGCGGGCGCAGCGCAGGAAGGTCCCGAGCGGCTCCGCCAACATGCGCGCGATCATCGGGCCGCTGGTGACGCCGAGCCGGACGTTGTATTCGAGCACGTGCCAGCGGCCTTCGTGGAGCATCGCCGTGACCTGCACGGGGCCGTGGAAGCCGACCTCGCGGAACCACGGCCGCAGCGGCGCGAGCAGTTCGCGCACGAGTCCGTAGCGGTCGTGCGGGTCGCGCTCGACGAGCCCGCCGAGCGGCGCGCCGGCCACGATGCCGAGGTCGCCGTCGAACGCGCGCTTGTACTCCTGGTTGGTGACGAGCGGATGGATCTCGCCCGCGCTCACCAGCGCGATGTGCCCCGCCTCGCGGCGTCCGAGATATTCCTGGAGGAAGATGCCTTCGGAATCATCCAGCCTCGGCAGCCACGCCAAAGTGTCCTCGACCGATTCGCAGACGATGGTGTGGATCGGGCTGGTCGGCGAACAGAGCGGGTTCTTCAGCACGAACGGCCGCTGCTCACGGCGGACGATCCTCTCCGCGTCGGCGCGCGTCGCGACGGTCCAGGCCCGGGCGAACGGCACGCCGTGCCGCGCGCACAGCGCGCGGGCGAAATCGCGTTCCCTCTCCAGGCGCAACCCTTCGCCGGTCGGGCAGAGGATCGGCGGGGCGAGCGACAAGAACTCGTCGGTCCACGGTTTCAACGCCCATTCGATGGACATCGGCACGATGAGGTCGGGACGTTCGCGGCGGAGGCGCGGACAAGGGTCCGGTTCCGCGGCCGCGGTGACGCACGGGCCCTCGCTCATCGGCCCGTGGTGCGCGTAGTCGCGGGTCAGATAGGCGCCGACCTCCGCGCCGTCCTCGCGAAGCCGGCGCATCATCGACTGCGTGAACGCGCCGACGCCGAGGACCATCACCCGCTTTTTCCCGACCGCTTCAGCTCCCATGAGTGCGGGCGGACGCTAGGAACCGCCGGGCCCGGGGGGAAGTCGTTTCAGGAGGGATTTGTGCACATCGCCCCGGTCACGGCCGTGCCGGAGCCGTCAACCAGGCGAGCAAGGCCGCGATATCTTCGGTCGTCAGGCCGGATTCCAGGCCTTCCGGCATCAACGACCGTCCGGTCGGGACGAGGCGCGCCAACCGGGCCCGCGGGAACACTTCTTCGGCCCCACCGGCGATCTTCAGCGTGACGGCGGAATCGGATTCCCGCGCGAGCAGGCCGGTGACGGAGACGCCTTCCTTCGTCTCCACGGTCCAAGCGACGAAGTTCGGCGCGACCTCGCGGTCCGGATCGAGGATCGAGACCAGCAGCTTGTCCAGACCGTTGGCGACGACCGAACCGAGGTCCGGCCCGAGCGCGGCGCCTTCGCCACGGAAGGCGTGGCAAGTCGTGCAGCGCTCCCGGAAAACGACCGCGCCGCGCGCGGGATCGCCTTTCAGGTCCAGCGCGGGAAGGAACTTCGCCAGGACGGCCAAACGATCCGGATCGGGCCGCACGGCGGCCACGCGTTTCGACGGGACGGGCCGGATGTTGGCTCGGCGCCACGCTTCGGCGAGCAGCCCGGACGGCGCCGGCTCGAACCGCGCCAAGGTGTGGCCTTGCACGACCATGCCGCGGACCAAAGCGTCGGCGATACCGGTGGCGTCCGGCGCGGGCAGAAGAGCAAACGCCGCGATGAGCTTGCCGACAGCACCGGCGTCGCCGCGCCGGCCGATGGTGCGGGCCAGTTCCGCCAGCACAGCGGCGGCCTCGGGGAAATCCGGGACGCGCGGCACGGGCATCAGTTCGTCCCAGAGAGCGCCTTCGATGCCGACCGCCGTATGGATCGCGGCGGAGCGGACGGTCGCCGGACCGGCGCGGACGAGCGCCGCCAGCGGACCGGACCGCGAACCGTCCGGGACCGTCCGCAACGCGAAAGCCAGATCGATGCGGGCAAGCGGATCCGTCTCGGCGGCGGCGGCGACGGACAACCGTGCGGCCAATGCGTCGCGGGCCGCCGCCGGATCGACGACGATCCCGCCGGCGAGCCGGTAGGCATGGCGTCGCACCGCCGGATCGGCGTCGCGCATGACATCGGCGAGCAACGCGGGCGCCAGCGCGCCGGCGGACCGCAAAAGATGAAGTGCGGCGATCCGGGTCGCGGCGGATGGAGCGGCCGACGAAGTCGTTGACGGTCCTTTTGCGTCCGTCGTGGCCGTTACGCCGCCGGCCAGAGCGCCGGGCGCCGGGGCGAGAAGCGCCTTCAGCGCGGGCACGGCGGCGGGGTCGGCCCGTTCCACGAGCAGCCTCGCGGCGGTGTCGCGATGCCAACCATCCGGATGCGCCAGCATCGCCACCAGCCCCGCGGTACCGAGACCTTGGGGCTTGGACCACGGGCCTCGGGCAACGGCCGTGGTCGGCGTCATCCGCCAGATCCGTCCGCGTTCGCGTCCGCTGTCGAGATCGAGGTTCTTCTTGAGGTTCTCGGGCAACGACCAAGGGTGCTCGATCGTTTCGCGGTACATGTCCACGACCCAGAGACAGCCGTCCGGCGCGTTGTAGAACTGGACCGGGCGGAACCAGTTGTCGGTGCTGGCGAGGAATTCGGACCGCGGCTCATCCGCCGGACGTTCGCCGATGAGCAGGATGCCGTCGGGCGCGATCCGGAGTTTCTTGCGGTGGACGAGGTTGCTGCCGGCGTCGCCGATGAAGGCATCGCCGGCGAAGTCCGGGCCGTAGGCGTCGCCGCGATAGAGAGTCGTGCCGGTCGCGCCGGTGAAGTAGCCGCTCGGCCGTCCGCCGCCTTCGACGGGGCCTTCGACCACGCCGGCGACCCGCCAGCGCGTCCGCAGCACGCGCCAAGGTTCGTCGGGGCTGCGGCGATGGACCTCCGCGGCCGGTCCGTCGGCGGCGATGCTCGAACGCGCGGCCGGCAGCTCGTGGAACGGGTTCGACGGTGCCGCGGTCTCGTCGAAGGCGATGAGCTGGAGATGGTCGGAGTTCGAGCAGACGAACTTCCGGCCGGTCGCGTCGAACGACATGCCGTGCTGGCCGCCGCCGGTCTCGGCGCGCATCGATAGCGTCCGCGGGTCGAACGAGAAGTCGCGGCCGCGGAGATCCATCGTCGCCGACGAGGTCTCACCCCCACCCCTCGGCTCCCCTGCTCCCCTTCCCCCCTGCCCTGCCACGAGCCATGACCGCGTGAACTCGCTGTCCACGAGACGCACCTTGCCGCCGCTCATGCTGGTCGCGCCGTGGATCCGGTCGTCGACGCCCCATTGGAAGGAGTTCATCAACGCTTGGACGTTGAGCTTGTTCGTGGCGTAGGGCGCGTAGTCGCTGGCGAAACCGGTGAAGACGACTTGCCGGATGTCGGCGACGCCGTCGCCATCGGTGTCCTTCGCGTAGAGGATGTCCGGCGTCGCGCCGATGAAGACGCCACCGTCCCAGCAGGTGACCGCGGTCGGCCACGGCAGGCCGGCGAGGAACACCGTCGCCTTGTCGTAGCGACCGTCGCCGTCGGTGTCCTCGAGCCGGCGGATGCGCCCGAGCTGTTCCGGCCGGCGCTCGGAATAGTCGCGCATCTCGACGACGTAGGCGCGACCGGCGGCGTCGACGGTGACCGCGACCGGGCTGTTGACGAGCGGTTCGGCGGCGACCAGCTCGGCGCGGAATCCGGGCCGGAGCGAAAAGGTCGCGGTCGCGCGGTCCGGTTCCGTGGCCGGCATCCGAGGCATCTGGCCGGGGCGGATCTCGGGCTCGATCCCGCGCGACACGACCGGGAGCAGGATCAAGAACGGCAGCAGGCGACCTATCATGGCCGGATGGAACCGCGGCGGCCGCGGCCGGGCGAGCTTCGGTTTCCAGGTCCCGGCACCGACGCCCGTCCCAGCGCCTGTCTGAAAAGTAGGACAGTGCCTCTGGCCTGTCTGTTCTGGGGCTTCCAGCCCCACGCCCGACAAGCGGTGCCGCGGGCTGGAAGCCCTCGGGCAGACAGGCTGGAAGCCTGTCCTAGCAGGCCGATCGGCCTTCTCGGACAAGATCAGCGCAACACCGAGTCGAGGAGCCGGTACGCCTCCTGCCGTTGCCCAGGCGGGAAGCGATGGGGGGAATCCGGTTGCGCGACCGTGATGTCGACCGTCGTCCCCGAGGCCGTCGCGATGGCGCGAGCTTCTTCCACGACGCGGTCGACGCTCTGCCACCGGAAGTTCGAGTCGCCGACCGGTGCGTTGACGAAGACCTTGCGGGGCGCGATGGCCGCGAGCACCTGGGGGAAATCGAAGGGCAACGTGTCGAGCTTCCCGCGGTATCCGGCGAGCCGCGGCATGTAGCGGTTCTGGCACCAGCCGCGCTCCGTTGTCCAGACGCCAGGATCGCCGTCGCGATAATCGCGGAACGAATCGAAGCCGCAGCTGGAGACGACCACGCGGATACGTCGGTCGAAGGCGGCGGTGAACAACCCGTTGTGGCCGCCGAGCGAATGCCCGATGCAGCCGAAGCCGTTCGTCCGCACATAGGGCAACGACGCCAGCAGGTCGAGGCCCCGCAGATTGTCCCAGATCGCCTTCATCGTCCCGCTGGCGTGGCCGAGCGCCTTGAGGTCGGGCGCGTAGTCGGCCAGCAGCGGATACGGCGGAGCGAGCACCACGTAGCCGCGCCGGACGAGTTCGACGCCGTATTCGTCGTCCGGCGAATCGCCGAGGCCGACGACGACCTTCTGCCCGGCCTTGTGGGTCTGGTGCAGCGCCAGGACCGCCGGGAAAAGGTGCGTCGCTCCGGTCGCCAACGCGGCCTTCGGGATGAGCAGGTACGCCGGCACGCGTCCTCCGGGCTCGCTCTGGTAGGTCAGGAAGCGCCGGAAGTGGCTGCCTTGGTCGGTCTCCTCGACGAGCTCCACATCGAGCGGGCAAAGCTTCTCCGGGCCCGGGAGCGGGCCCATGATCGCCTCCATCGACCGCAAGAGAGCGGCGCGACGGACGGGGGCCGGCGACGGCACTTCGGCCGCTGGGCGGGAATCCGGGGCGAACAGCAACGCGGCGGCCACGGCGAAGACCTGCATCCGGAAGCGGACCATCCCCTATCATGGGATGCGGACCCGTGCAGGACAAGTTCGTGGTTCGCAGCGGGCACGGATCCTGCCAACACTCGCCCGTGAAGATAACCAACTTGAATCCCGACGCGGATATCGGCGCGAGCGCTTGGCTCGTGGCGACCGACGGGCACCACCTGCTGATGGACGCCGGTTCCCACCCCCGCCGCGAAGGCGCGGAGAGCCTTCCGCTCTTCGAGAAGGTCAAGGATGTCGAGATGGACGCCATCGCCATCACGCACTGCCATCTCGACCACATCGGCGGCCTGCCCGTGGCGCTGCGATATTTCCCGCACGCGCCGGTGTTCATGAGCGACCTGAGCTATTTCCTCAGCGAGCGCGTGCTGCACAACTCGGTCAACGTGATGGTGCGCCAGCGCGACGAGCTGGGGATCAAGGACTATCCGCTGTTCACCCATGAGCAGGTCGACGATTACGCCTCCGTGTTCCAAGGCGTGCCCTACCGGCGCGAGATCGCTTGGGCGGCATCCCGGCGGCGGGCGGCGGTCCCGACGCTGGAGTTCTTCGATGCCGGGCACACGCTCGGTTCGGCGGGCGTGCTCGTCCGGAGCACCCGCAAGAAGCTCTTCTACACCGGCGACGTCTGCTTCCACGACCAGACCCTGCTCAAAGGCGCCCAGTTCGACGGCGTGAAGGCCGACGTGGTCATCCTCGAGACGACCCGCGGCGCACGGCAGCTTCCTCCCGGGTTCACCCGCGAGACCGAGATGGAGCGCCTCGCCGGATCGATCCGCGAGGTCCAGGCGCGCAAAGGCACGGTGCTGATCCCGGCCTTCGGACTCGGGCGCACCCAGGAGATCCTCGCGATGCTCGCCGTGCAGATGCAGACCGGGAAACTGAAGCGCCAGCCGGTCCACATCGGCGGATTAGGACGCGTCTTCACCGAGATCTATGACCTCCAGTCCGGACGGACGAACCGCTCGCATCCCGGCCTCAAGCTGACCCAGGCGTTGAACCTCATCGTCTCGTCGCCCAAGGAACTTGCCCAGATCAGCCTCAACAACAGCCGCATCTTCGTGATGACCGCCGGCATGATGAGCGAGAACACCGGCGCGCACGACCTTGCACTGCGGATGGCGGGCGAGAAGCGCCACGGGATCTTCTTCGTGGGCTACACCGACCCGTCATCGCCGGGAGCCCGGCTCCGGATGGCCGCGCCGGGCGTGCCGTTCATGTTCAGCGGGAGCGGTGGCGAGCTGACCAAGCGTTGCCAGGTGGACGACTTCGACCTGACCGCCCATGGCAACCGCGAGGACCTGCTCGATTTCGTCGCCCAAGCGGATCCCCAGACAGTGGTCCTCGGCCACGGCGCCGCCGATGCGCGCGCATGGATCGCCGACCAGCTCCGGCAGCGCCATCCCAGCATGAAGGTGCTCCAACCGGGCCCGGGCGAGACCGTCGACGCATGAGCCGGACCCGGTGCCGATGCCTGCCTTTGGCACCCGGAAAAACTAGTTGTCAACCATCGGCACCGATTCCTATTGTCCGCCCAGTTGCGCCATTTAGGCGCCCAGGACGGATTGTTTTCGTCTTTGTAACTTAGGCAACAACACACAGAACAACTCACAGGAACTGACATGATGAACAAATGGACAGTCGCTTTGGCGGCCACGGGCGTGATCGGCTTCGCTTCGGCGGTGCTCGCGGAAGAATCCCATCCGATCAACACCTTGCTGCCGGCCACCACGCTGAGCGGCTACGTCGACACGTCGGCGATCTGGAACTTGGGCAACGGTGCCAAGCAGGCCAACCGCTTCGTCAACACCGGCGCGGACCGCCAGGACGGGTTCAACCTGAACGTCGTCAAGCTCCAGCTCGAGAAGGCTCTCGACGAGGGCACCTGGTCCGCCGGCTACAAGGCCGAGCTCTGGGCCGGTCCTGACGCCGCCGGTCTCCCGGGCAGCAGCTTCGCCAGCAACCTCGCCATCAAGCAGGCCTACGTCGCGCTCCGCGCCCCGGTCGGCAACGGCATCGACATCAAGATCGGCCAGTTCGACCCGATCATCGGTTATGAAGTGGCGGACAGCTACGCCAACCCGAACTTCAGCCGTTCGTTCGGCTTCGCCTACGAGCCCCTCGGCCACACCGGCGTGCTCGCCAGCTACCAGTTCTCCGAAGTGTTCGGTGTCGCCGCGGGTGTCGCGAACACCTACGCCGGCGCGATCAACGCGAAGGTCGCCACCGAGTCCCGCAAGACGTTCATGTCCGGGATCACCATCAAGGCGCCCGAGAGCCTGGGCTTCCTCGCCGGTTCCTCGCTGTACGCCGGCGTGGTCGACGGCGGCAACGATGTCGTCAAGGACACCATCAACCTCTACGCCGGTGCGTCCATCGCCACCCCGATCAAGGCCCTCAGCCTCGGCCTCGCGTACGACTACGTCGCGAACCTCACGGCCAACGGCACCTACGCCAACGCCTACGCGGTCTACGCCTCCTACCAGGTCACCGAGAAGCTCAAGGCCAACCTCCGCGGCGAGTACGCCAACAACAGCGGCGGCCTCCTCTACGGTGCCAACGACGAGAAGATCACCGGCCTCACCGCCACGATCGACTACGCGCTCTGGGCCAACGTCGTGACCCGTGCGGAATTCCGCTGGGACCACATCGCTGGTGGCTCCGTCGCCGGCCCGTTCAACGGTCAGAAGAACGACCTGAGCGCCGCCGTGAACGTCATCTACAAGTTCTGAGCTGGCTCTGCCACTCACCGACCCTTCCGGCTCCGGCCGGAAGGGTTTTTTGTTCTCGGGAGGGACGGCCGGTTCTCGACGGTTTTTCGCGCACCGTCGCCTTCCGGACCTGCCCTCGTTCCCCAGAGGCGGACCCAAGGGTCCTCGGGACGAAAAAGCCCTTCCTCACGGAAGGGCTTTTTCATGGATGCCGGAGGCTCACTGGGGTCGCGCCCAACGACGACGCACGATCGCGAAGGCGGCCAATCCTGCGGCGAACATCGCCGCGTACTCCTCAGGTTCGGGGACCGCGGCGAAGTTGACCGTGAAGTTGTCCGCTCGCGAAGTCCCTCCCGCGGTGACCGTGCCGCCGTTGGCGCTGACCGTCCCGGCATCCGTCAGGCGGAAATAGACGGTGTCCAGACCCACGAGCCCGCCGGGCACCGAGCCCGTGTCGGCCTGGAACGTGTAGAGGCTTTGGCGTCCACCGCTGCTCCGCCAATCGTTGCGCGCGTTCGGCGACGGGGAAGCGACGACCGCGTTCTCCATGACCGAGTAGGAAAAGAGCGTCGTGAACGAAATCCCGTCGGTGCTGTACTGGAGGCCGAAATCACGCGGGCCGGTACCCGAACTCGTGTGGTCCCAATTGACCTCCAACCGGGACGCTCCTCCCCCTCCCTGGGTCGAGACCGCGAACTGGAGATAGTCGCCCGCCGACCACGTGTTGACCGAGAGCGAGTTCGCCGAGGCGTTCCCGGGAGGCGTCAGCCAATCCGATGCCGCGGACGCGTGGTGTCCGAGCGCGGTGCCGATGCCGACATCCGCGGAGAGAGGCCCGATATCGGTGGAATTCGCCCGGTCGGCGGGAGGTGCCGCCTCGAACGTCCATTGCGCGATCTGCCCTTGGGCGATGATGGAGGTTGCGACGATGGCGAAGGCGATGATGGGGGATCTTGGATTCATAGGTCCTATATGATTGGTTTTGGATTAATTACCATAGTCTTTCTACTTAGACTTTTAGTCTTAATATCTATAAGGAATCGGAGCCGCAAGCACAAAACGAGGTCCTTGATGGAGGGTCGGGGACACGGCTTTCCCATCGTAAGCGGCCACCACCCCTGTGCTGGAGAGATAGCCACGGCGAGGACGTTGCTGGTGGGTGCAGCGCCGCGTATCCGGCGGCGACGCCCGACCGATCGGAGGGTCTCTATTTCAAGCTTTAGGCCGGCCTCCTTTTGCGCGAGCTTAGGTGCATGAAGCCACTTCTCCTCGCCTGCCTCCTGCTGTGCCCGGCGCTCGCCGTCGTCGCCCAAGAATACAAGCTCGGGCCTGATTCGCTCGAACGCGCCCCGGGCGTGCCGAAGGGCCGGGTCGAAAAGTTCGCCTTCGCCGATTCGAAGGTCTTCCCCGAGACCACGCGCGATGGCTGGATCTACATCCCGTCGCAATACGACGGCTCGAAGCCGGCCGCACTCATGGTCTTCCAGGACGGCGGCGGCTACGTCGGCGAGACCGGCCAACAGCGCGTCCCCATCGTCTTCGACAACCTCATCGCCAAGGGAGAGATGCCGGTGACCATCGGCGTCTTCATCAACCCGGGCATGCGCGGCGCGAACGGCAGCAACCGCAGCTTCGAGTACGATTCGCTCGGCGGCGCCTACGCGAAGTTCCTCATCGACGAGCTGCTGCCGTTCGTCGCGCAGAAGTACTCGGTCAAGTTCACCGACGACCCCGACCTGCGCGCCCTCTGCGGCATGAGCAGCGGCGCGATCTGCGCCTTCACCGTGGCGTGGGAACGGCCCGACCAGTTCCGCAAGGTGCTCTCCCAGATCGGTAGCTTCACCAACATCCGCGGCGGAAACGTCTACCCCTCGTGGATCCGCAAGACCGAGCGCAAACCGATCCGCGTCTTCCTCCAGGACGGCTCGAACGACCTGAACAACCTCCACGGCAACTGGCCGCTGGCGAACCAAGAGATGGCCAGCGCGCTCGCGTTCATGGGCTACGACTTCCAGTTCGTGCTCGGCACCGGCAGCCACAGCGGACAGCACGGCGGCACGATCCTGCCCGATTCCCTCCGCTGGCTATGGCGCCCCGCGCTGGCGTCGCTCCCCAAGCCGGTGACCAAGGACAACCTCGCCGGCGACGAGGCGCTCTCCAAGGTCTTCGCCGACGGAGGCAAGCCCGGTGATTGGGAGCTGGTCGGCGACGGCTACGGCTTCACCGACGGCGCGTGCGGCGATGCCCAGGGCAACTTCTACTTCAGCGACCTGCCCAAGTCCTTGGTCTACCGCGTCGCGGTCGGCGAGACCAAGCCGGTCGCGTGGCTCGAAGGCGGACCGAAGATCAGCGGCCTGAAGTTCGGCCCCGACGGCAAGCTCTACGCCGCGACCCAAGGACAGGGCACGAACAACACCAAGAAGATCATCGTCATCGATCCCGCCACCAAAGCCATCGAGACCGTCGCCACCGATGTGCAGCCGAACGATCTCATCGTGTCCAAGACCGGCTGGATCTATTTCACCGACACCGGCGCCGGCCAGGTCGTGGGCGTGCCCATCACCGCGCGGAACCTGCCGCGGCCGCATCCGGTCGCCGGCGGCATCAACAAGCCCAACGGCATCGCCTTGAGCGCCGACCAGCGGATGCTGGTGGTCAGCGAATACGGCGGGACCAACGCGTGGAGTTTCCTGATCGGGGAGGACGGCGGCCTGAAAGGCGGCGAGAAGAACTTGGAGCTGCGCACGCCGGCCGGGAAGATCGACAGCGGCGGCGACGGCATGACGACCGACGCGGCGGGCCGCTACTGGATCACCAGCCATCTGGGCATCCAGATGTTCGACGTCGGCGGCCGGATGGGCGGCATCGTGTCGCGTCCGCAGGACAAAGGCACGGTGAGCTGCGCTTTCGCCGGCCCCGGCCGCAGCTACCTCTACGTCTGCAACGCGGACAAGGTCTACCGCCGCAAGACGCTGACCGAAGGCGCGAAGGTGCCGTGAGGCGGCGGAAAACAGGGTGTCACCTATAGTTGACATCGTTCAGGTCAACGACAACCCTTCACGAGCCGCTGGGATTTGAGGTCGAGCAGCTGGTGCTGGCCAACGGTCGCTGCCCGTTTGAGGAATGGCTCGCATCGCTGGCGAACAAGAAGACCCAACTGGTTGTGGATGCCCGGATCACCCGACTGCGCGCCGGGAATCTGGGCGACCACAAGGCTGTCGGCGCGGGCGTCTTTGAGCTGAGGATCGATCACGGGCCGGGACTGCGGGTGTATTTTGGCCGGCGAGGTAGAGAAATCGTTGTGCTCGTGGGTGGTGGCGACAAGAAGACGCAGAATCGGGACATCAAGAAGGCGCAGGAACTTTGGGAACAGTATGGGAACGACCACCGTTAGCTATCGGGACGGGCTGTTGAATCGGCTCAAGGACCCCGAGTATGCCGCGATGTATCTGGAAGAGGCCATCGCCGCCGGTGATCGCAAGGCGCTGATGATCGCCCTCAAGGATGTGGTGGATGCCCGCGGTGGGGTGGGCGCGTTGGCGGACAAGGTGCCGCTCCAGCGCCAGAGCCTCTACAAAGTGCTGTCGAAGCAGGGCAACCCCACGCTAGAGACGCTCGGTGCGATCCTGAAACCGCTGGGCCTCCGCTTGTCCGTTGCGGCGGCCTGAGCGGCTCAGATCCCGGCCAGCCGGGAATCGGCGTCGCCGAAGCGATCGAGCTGAACGCCCATCTTGTCCATCAGCGACAGATACAGGCCGCAGACCTTCTTCTCGGGCTGCGGCTTGTCGACGTAGCTGAGCACGCGGCCGGTCTCCAGCGCGCCACCCAGGCCGCCGACGGTCAAAATCGGCAGACGGCTGCTGTCGTGGCGATTGCCGGACCACATGTTCGAAAGCAGCAACAGGCACGAATTGTCGAGCACCGTGCCCGATCCTTCGGGCATCGCGTCGAGCCGGCCGGCTAGATAGGCGAGCTGGGAACAATAGTAGCGGGTGATGCGCTCGTAGCCGTCCGTGAGGTCCTCGTGCGACGCGGAGTGGTGCGACTTGCGGACGTCGAGGAAGGGATAGAACAGCCCGGAGAGATCGCGGCAGAGCAGCAGGGTGACGACGCGCGTCTTGTCGGTCTGGAAGGCCAGCGCGGTGATGTCGCACATCAGCCGCATGTGCTCGCGGATGTCCTCCGGCAGGCCGTTGTCCGGCCGCTTCATCATCACCACCGGCACGTCCTTGCCGCGCGCGTTCTCGACGGCCTTGGACTGGTCGCCGCGGGCGCGGTCGATGCGCTTCTCCACCTCGCGGACGCTGGTGAGGTACTCGTCGAGCTTGGTCTTGTCGCTGCCGCTGACCTTGCGGGACAGGCTCGCGGCGTCGTCCTTCACCCGGTCGAGGATGCTCTGGGCGCGGCGGTTGCCGCGGTTCTCGAACAGGCTGTCAAAGGCCAGCGACGGGTACACCTCCATCGGCACCGGCGACTCCGCGCTCTGCCACGAGATGTGCGAGCTGTAGGCCATGGAAAAGTTCGATTCGTGGTAGCCGGTGATGGGCTGCTCGCATCCGAGCACCATGCTGGGCTGGACCGAATCCTGGCCGATGCGGTTGGCCAGCACCTGGTCCATGCTGATGCCGCCCTTCAGCACGGCGCCCTTCAGCAAGGGCACGCCGGAGAGCAGGTTGCCGGTCTGTCCGGGATGGATGCCGACGCCGGTGGCCGACTTGTTGAAGAGGCCGTCGATGAAGTTCATCTTGGCCTTCAGCTTCTCCATCGGTTCGAGGCTCTTGCCGAGCTCCATGGAGGCACCGGATCCTTTGGCCCACCAGTGGTTGCCGTTCACGCCGTTGCCCCAGAAGAGCGCGGCGAAGCGCTTCGGCATCGCGGTCGGCACATCGCCCGCCATCGTCTCGGCGCCCCAGACCGGCAGCGATTCCATCCACGGCAGCGCCATGGTCACCCCGACGCCGCGGAGGAAGGTGCGTCGGGAAAGCCGGAGCTGGCGGGCCGCGGCTGAGGTGTCGTCTCGGGTTTCGCGCATGGGGTCTTACGGGTTCGCGAGGTCGGACGGACCTCGTTTGTTGAGGAACTGCGGGCTGGTGACGATGGTGTCCACGAGGGTGCCGAACTTGTGGCCATTAGCCGCGAGCTTGGCCCGCATGTCACGCACGGTGATCTCGTCGGAAAGGATCAGGCTGCGTCCGAGCGCGTAGGCGAGGAGCTTGCGGCAGAGGTTGTCGAGGAAATCGCCTTGGCGGTGCGCCCGGATGTAGGCCTGCAACCCGGTGACGCCGCTGCCTTCGCTGCCGCCGGGGAAGACGGCCCGGGTGTCCACCGGCCGGTCGCCGAGGTCCTGGGTCCGCAGCTCACCGATCGGGCCGAACCCCTCGAAGACCAGTCCGAGCGAATCGAACCGCTCGTGGCACGCCGCGCAGTTCGGGTCGTCACGGTGCTTGGCCAGCGTCTCGCGCAAGGTGAGTCCGCCCATCTTTGCCTCGTCGGCCGGGAGTTCCGGGACGGCCGCGGGCGGCGGCGGGATGCGTTCACCGAGCACGCGGCGGGCGACCCAGTTGCCACGCTTCACCGGGCTGGTTCGGAGCCCGGGCGAGTTCGCGGTGAGGAAGACCGACATCGGCAACAACCCGCCGCGCCCTTGGCGCCGGACATCGTCGACCCGTGCCCACTGGTTCGACGCCCCCTGCGGCACCGGGAACCCGTAGTGCTTCGCCAGCACCGGGACCACGAACGTGTGGTCGCTCTCGATGAACTCGAGCACCGACCGGTCGGCGCGGACCACATCGAGGATGTAGCGGACCGGCTCCTCGAACATCGCCTGCCGCAGCGCGTCGTCGAAGGCCGGGAACCGCGCGCGATCGACGGCGTTGTGCTCCTCGAAGCGCCGGAAATCCAGCCAATGCCCACCGAACTCCACGGCCAGCCCGCGGATGCGGTCGTCCTGGACCATCCGCCGCGCCTGCGCCGCCATCACCGCGGGACGATGCAGGTCGCCGGCCGTGGCGTGCGCGAGCAGTTCGGCGTCCGGCGCGCTCGCCCACAGGAAATAGCTCAAGCGGCTGGCCAGATCGGGGTCGGACAACGGCACCGCTCCGGCCGGGACGCCTTTCGCCAGCTTCGCTCCGTTCGGCCGCGGGCCGGGGCGCCCGACGTCCGTCCGTCCCGAGGCGTCGCCGAGATCCACCCGGTAACTGAAGTTCGGCGACATCAGAACGCTCGCGATGCCGTCGCGCACGGCGTCGTCGTGGGTCAGCCCGTCGCGCTCGCGCGAGGTCCGGTAGAACGCCAGCAACGATTCCCGCTCCTCGGTCGCGAGCGGACGGCGGTAGGCCTTCTGCGCGAAACGGACGAGCGCCTCCAGGTGCTTGGGCTCGGCGGCGCGCGCCATCTGCTCGACCCGGTCGATGTTCCGCCACACACGCTCGAAGTGGTCCTTGATCGCCTCCAGCGCCAACGGGCTGGCGCCGACGCGGACGGCCTTCGCGTGGTAGAGGTCGGCCAGTTTCTTCACCTTGGCCTCGCTGGTGCAGTCCTTGTCCTCGGCGCGCGCGAAGTCGAACTCCGCGTCGCTCAGGAAGCGCGAATCGGTCCGCTCGAAATACACCGTGCTCTGGTGCATCCGTTGCGGCACCGACGCGATCATCTCGAATTCGTCCCAGAGGCGGTCCAGGTCGCGGCGCCCGGCATCGTCCAGCACCATGTCGTACAGCGGACCGTCGTCGCGGAAGTATCCCGTCTGGTTGTGGAGGCCAGCGCTGAGCAGGCGTCCGACGTTCCCGTTGGCGCGCTCCTCCTCGGGATCGACGAACGACCGCGCGCGTTCCTTGACGTAGAAGGCGTCGGGAAACAACGCCGCGAACCTCGCGAATGCCGCCTCGTGTCTCGCGCGCGACGCCGGTTCCGACGGCACGGCGAGGTCCGGATCGGCCTCGCGCTTCTTCTTCTTGCGGACCTTGACCTCGTTGTAGCTCTCCGCGTCGGCCCCCTTCTTCCCGGGCTCCTTGACCACGCCGTCGACCTGCAACAGGGCCGGATCGTAGGTGCGCCGGTTGGCGGCCCACTGGCGGTCCTTCCAGAGCACGAGCGCTTGCGCGCTCGGGTTGGTCTCGGGCACCGAGAGGTTCGGGACCTCGGGCCGGATCTTCTCGCGCAGGGCCATGACGTGGTCGCGGATCACCTCGCAGGCCTTGCGCACGTCGGGCGCCGGCTTTCCGCGTTCCGGCTCCGGCAAGGCACGCCACATCGACCGGACCTTCCGCATCGGACCGACGTCTTCCTTCGCGTCCAACGCGGCCCAGATCATCGAGAGATAGCCGGGGCTGACCTTCGCGCTCGCGGCAGTCGCTGCCAACGTGGCTCGCGGCTTGCCGAGCGCGGCGCGATGCCGATGCCGCCACGCCGCCGCGAAGTAATCGGCGAGGTCGGTCGGCTGACGCTGGTAGAAATCGACGATCCGCAGGATGCCGTACTTGTCGCGATCCGTGTGGACCCTCATCGGATGGCTCGCGAAGGCGATCCCATCCAAATCCAAGACGGCGTGGTCCGCCACACTGCGGGCAGCGCCGAGGTACTTCTTCACCAGCGCGGGCGACATCGCCAACGACTCGCCGGAATTGTCGAAGCCTTCCTGGTTGGCCGGATCGACGGGGAACTCCTGGGTCGGCCGCAGGTCCACACCGGTCAGGTCGCGGATGGTGTTGTCGTGTTCGGCGTTGCTCAACCGGCGCGCCAGCACAGGTCCGGGATCACCGGCATGCTTCTTCGCCTCGTGCATCCGCAGTTCCTGGATCCACGCCACGACGGCCACGTTCTGCGCGGAGGTCGGATGCTGCTCGGCCTTCTTCGGCGGCATATCGCCGGTCTGGAGCTTGTCGAGGACGATCTCCCAGCGCGCAGCATCCCGGACCACGTCCTCGACCCGGAGATACGGGCTGAGATCGAAGTCGCCCTTCGGCTTCTCATTGTCGTGGCATCCGAGGCAAAAACGGGCGAGGAACGGCCGGACCGCGCCATCGAACCGCCTCCCGAGATCGCGCTCGACGGCGTCGACCGACGGCGCCGCCATGGCCGCGGAAACGGCCCAGGACGCGGACAAGATCAGGACGGCGGTGCGGAAGGTCATCGGGATCGGCGATCGGAGCCGGAGACCAGACGTCTGGACCGGGCGGATTCGTCACGAAACTTCCCGGAGAAATCCGGAGAGTTCAAGCCGGGCATCGGCCGGATCGCAGATCCGCGGGACCACCCACGGGGCGCAGCGCGGCGCCGGGCCCTGTGGAGGCCGATCCGTACCGCGTCGTCCTACTTCGTCGCCCGGGGCTTGGTCGACTCGTCGATCAGGGCGCGGTAATGCTTCGCGACCCAGTTGCCCCACGGGTTCCAGCGGAGGGATCGGTCGATCAACGCGCTGGCCTCGTTGGTGCGGCCGCGGGTCAGGAAGTTCCAGGCGACGTAGTTGGCGAGCTCCGGGTCGTTCGGTCCGAGCTTCAGGGCGGCCTCGAAATCGGCGGCCGCCGCGTTGGTGTCGCCCACCCAATAGCGCGTGCGCGCCAACGTGAGCCGGGCGCGGGCGTCGTGCGGGTCCAGCGCGACCGACCGCTCGAACCACTGGAGCGCCGCGTTGCCGAGCGTCCGCCAGTCCTGCCCGCCCTCGAAGCTCAGGCGGCGCTGGTTCTCGCCGATGCGGAACGCGGTCGACGCGTTGTCGGGCGCGATGGTGGCGGCGCTCGCGAGGTCGGCGATGAGCTCGGGGGTGATCGCGCGGGCGCTGTCGGCCCGGTTCAGGAAGATGCCTTCGCGGGCCACGTTCGCCATGGCGGGGACCATCCACGCCAAAGCGGCGATGCCCGCGACCGTCACGACGGTACGGTTCCACCAGCGTCCGCTCATCCAGAACCGCTCGGTGGCGTAGCGGATGTTGGACGCGAGCAACCCGGACAGCACGGCGGCGAGCGCGGCGATGGCCGGGATGTGCATGTTGAAGTCGACGAAGCAATGGAACGCCAGCGCCGCGAGTCCGATCGAAGCGCCCGTGAAGAACGCGGTGCGGTTGCTGGCCTTCCAGCCGAGATCGGATCCGCGCTCGACGTACCTGCTGGTCTTCACCGCGCCCCAGAGGAAGACGCCCGCGGAGGCGACGACGATGAGGGCGCCGGCCAGGCCGTAGTCGACGAGCAGATTGAGGTACTCGTTGTGCACCCAGCCGGGATCGACCTGGAGCGGCGCCGGCCGATAGGCGGGGAAGCGCGGGTCGAACTGGGCGGGCCCGACACCGAGCCACGGGTTGTCGCGCCACATCTGCCAGGCCGGCCTCCAGATCCAGATGCGGGACGAACCGGCGTCGATGTTGTCGGTGGCACCGACGTTCTCGATGCGGGCGCGGGCCTTGTCGACGTTCCGCAGGAAATACACCCCGGAGCAGAGCAGCAGCGCGGTGAAGACCAGCAGCGGGATGCGCAACTCGCGCCGCCGCCAGAGCATCCATCCGAGCAGCAGGAACAGCGCGACGACCGCGGCCGCCCAGCCGCCGCGCGACATGGTCACGGCGATGCCGCCCAGCATCATCAGCGCGGCGTAGCCATGGAGGACCTTCACCACCGGCTTCTCGCGGCCGATGAAGACCTGGGTGACCGACAGCGGGAAGATGGCGACGAGGAACGCGGCGAGGTGGTTCGGGTTCACGAACGTGCCGCCGGCACGTTTCAGGTAGCCGGGCGGCTGCTCCAGCCACAGCACGCGATCGGATTGGCCGAGCAACTGCACGATGGCGTAGCCGGCGATCACGCATCCCAGTGCCGCGAAGGCGTGCACCGCCCATTGCGTCGTCTCCTGACGGTGCAGGTTCTGGAGCGTCAGCACGAAGATGAGCGCGAACGAGGCGATCTGGAGCAGCTCCATCCGCGCCGGATACACGACATCCACCTGCGTCGCCCGCCAGGCCGCGTAGCCGATGAAGGCGAGCCCCGGCCAGATGACCGGGTGGAGCAGGAGACGGTGAGAGCGGTCGAGCCAGAAGCGCGCGAGCCAGAACGGCAGCGCGACGGCGGCGATGCCCACGAGCTCGGGGTTGCGCGCGCCGCCGAACAGCACGGCGCTCACCGCCACCAGCAGCAACACGAGCGCGGCGATGGCCCGCTCACAGAAATCATCCCACTGGCTAGTTCCCCACATCCAAGTTGCGGACGCTACGGCAGCAGCCGCGACGGACGGAAGGGAGAACTCCGATGGTTTTGGTGCGGTCTCGCGACGTCATCCGGCAGCGCCGATGTCGCGCCGGGCGATGCGTCGCTGGATAGGATGCTTAGGTGGCGAAACGGTCGGCACGGTGGGACACGAATGAAAGAAGCAGGCCGATGGGGAGCAATCGATCCGGTTGCGGCGCCGACATGTGGCCGGTCTCGCCTTCCCCTGATCGATGCATCGTGGCCGATGCGCGAAGCGCGCCACATCCTCCCGCAGCCCGACCTGTGCGCCGATGTGGGCAACGACCGGTTCCCGGACGGCTTTTTAGACGGGAACCCTTGGCTATCACGGCCTGTCTCGGCCAACGAACCGACCAAGGTCAGGCCGGCGCCGGCGTGGTCCGCGTCCCTGGCGACTAGGCGGACCGCCAAACGGCATCTCCGAAGCGGGACAGGTCCCCGTGCTCTCCACCGGTCGGACGATGTGGCGAGCGGCAGGCGCGAAGGCCCATCGGAGTCCTTGTGTCGACGCTCCCCGAAAAAAAGACCGGGGCCCCCTCTGTCACCGCCATCTCTGATCGTATCAAAAACGTTCGTTCCGGTTGACGCCGCGGCGACCGGATCCGCACGCTGGACCGATGCTCGCCCAGATCGCTTCCGCCGCCGTCCAAGGCATCGAAGCATGGCCGGTCGAGGTCGAGGTGGACGCGAACTTCGGGCAGACCAACATCGTCATCGTCGGCCTGCCCGACGCCGCGGTGAAGGAGTCCCGCGACCGCACGCTCACCGCGCTCACCAACTCGGGCTTCCGGTTCCCGATGGGCCGCACGACCATCAACCTGGCGCCCGCCGACGTCCGCAAGGAGGGGCCCAGCTTCGACCTGCCCATCGCGCTCGGCATCCTCGCGGCGAGCGAACAGATCGAGCCGGCCGGTCGTTCGCTCCAAGAATATGTCATCGTCGGCGAACTGGCGCTGACGGGCGCGGTCCGACCGGTGAAGGGCGTGTTGCCGATCGCGCTCCATGCGAAGGCGGCGGGCAAACGCGGCGTGCTCGTGCCGCGCGAGAACGCCGCCGAGGCCGCGGTGGTGGCGGGCCTCGACGTCATCCCGGTCCAGAACCTCCGCGAGGCCGCGCTGTTCCTCGAAGGCACGGTGATCATCGCGCCGCTGAAGGTGGACACCACGGCGTTGTTCAACCAGTTGCCGCCCGACGACGTGGACATGGCCGACGTGAAAGGCCAGGAGTCGGTGAAGCGGGCCCTCGAGATCGCCGCGGCCGGCGGACACAACTTGTTGCTCATCGGTCCGCCGGGCACGGGCAAGAGCATGCTGGCCAAGCGGCTCGCGACCATCCTGCCGCCGCTCACCTTGGACGAGGCGCTGGAGACGACGAAGATCCATAGCATCGCAGGGCAGCTGGCGGCCGGCCAGGGACTGGTCACGACGCGCCCGTTCCGCGCGCCGCACCACACCGCGAGCGACGCCGGTCTCCTGGGCGGAGGCATCAACCCTTCGCCCGGGGAGATCTCGCTGGTGCACCACGGCGTCCTGTTCCTCGACGAGTTGCCCGAGTTCAAGCGCAGCGTGCTGGAGACGATGCGCCAACCGCTCGAGGAAGGACGCGTCACCATCTCGCGCGCCGCCGGCACGATGACCTTCCCTTCGCAGTTCATGTTGATCGCCGCGATGAACCCGACGCCGGACGGCAAGATGCCGCACGAGAGCAAGTCGTCGCCGCGGGAGATCCAGAACTATCTCGGGCGCATCTCCGGACCATTGCTCGACCGCATCGACCTGCACGTCGAGGTGCCGGCCGTGAAGTTCGCCGCGCTGACCCAAGCGGCGCCGGGCGAATCCAGCGCGATCATCCGTCCGCGGGTCGTCGCGGCGCGCGAGCGGCAACAGGCGCGCTTCGCCGGACGCAAGATCTCTTGCAACGCCCGCATGGCCACGCGCGAGCTGAAGGAGTTCGTGCCGCTCGATGGATCCACGCTCGACATGCTGAAGAACGCGATGACGGAGCTGAACCTTTCCGCCCGCGCCTACGACCGCATCCTCAAGGTCGCCCTCACCATCGCCGATCTCGCCGGCCGCGACACGGTGAACCACGAGGATGTCTTCGAAGCCATCCAGTACCGCTCGCTCGACCGCCAGCTTTGGGGATGAACGTGCCGGCCCGTGAAAGGCCTCCGACGGGGCTCCATCTCCAGGAGCGCACGGCCCCCTCACGCGCCGAGCTGCGCCTTGCCGAGCTCACCGCTGGCGCGGGCGTGGCGGCCGTACACCCATTCGAACACGGGTGACGCCATCAACGTGGTGACCACCGCCATCACGACCATGATGGAGAACAGCGGGGCGTGGATGACGCCTTTCTGGAGACCGATGTTGAGGATGATCAGCTCCATCAGGCCCCGGGCGTTCATCAGGGCGCCCACCGCCATGGCCGTCCGGTTGTCCTCTCCGCTGAAGCGGGCGGCGGCCCAGCAGGCGACGCCTTTGCCGAGGCACGACACCACCAGCACCACCAGCGCGATGAGCGCGAGCTGCGGGCTGTCGACGAGGTCGAGCCGGGTGTTGAGACCTGAGTAGGTGAAGAACATCGGAAGGAGGAAGACGACGGCGAACGGCTCGAGCTGCCGTTGCAGCTCCTTGGCGAACAGACCGCGCGGCATCGCCACCCCGAGCAAGAAGCCGCCGAACACGGCGTGGATCCCGATGGCGTCGGTCACCCAGCAGCAGAGGCAGAAGAGCATCAGCACCGATGCGAGCATCGTCGGCGTCAGCTTGCCCTCGCGCTCGGTGGCGGTCCCGAGACGGGAGAGCAGCTTCCGGCCGACGGTCACCATGAAGAGCCCGTAGCCGAGCCCGCCCGCGATGGCGAGCACCGCCGTGGACGCCCCGCCGCCGAAGCTGGCGAGCACGATCGCCAGCACGCACCAGGCGGCGGCGTCGTCGATCGACCCGGCCGCCAACGCGAGCGTGCCGAGCGAGGTGCCGGTGAGCCCGCGTTCGTAGATGATGCGCGCGAGCATCGGGAACGCGGTGATGGACATCGCCGCCCCGAGGAACAGCATCGCCTCGAAGCGCGTCGCCTTGTCGGAGAAGAGCCCGGGCACCTTGAGCAGCCAGAGAGCCAGCCCGCCGCCGAGGATGAACGGAACGACCATCCCGGAGATCGACACCGCCATCGCGCTACGGAGGCGGCTCGTGAACAGGTCGGTCCGGAACCCGACCCCGACGAGGAACATGTAGAGCCCGACTCCGAGCTGCGAACCGACGTAGAGGATGTCCAGCGACGCCTTCGGGAAGATCATCGCCTGGACCTGCGGGAAGAAGAGCCCGAGCAGCGACGGTCCCATCAGCACGCCCGCGATCATCTCGCCGACCACTTGCGGCTGCCCGACGCGACGCGCCAGATATCCGACGCAGCGGCACACCGCGAGGATGACCGCCATCTGGAGGAAGAAAGCCACGGAGAGCTGAGCTTTGGACATGTTACGCGTGCGTATTAATTCCCCAAGCGCCTTTCCGTCAACCTTCGTGGCGGATCAAGGGGCGGATCGCTTGCGAGGGCGGGCGGTTTGTGGAAGACGGCGGGACGTCCGCTTGGCTTGGTCATGCGGCGGCCCCAGCAAAAAATGGACGGTGGCCACCGCGGCCGGCGCAGAGCAGCCCAACGATACCCGGTCAAGTCGTTGTCGGTGGTGCCGGAGGACAGCGGCAAGCGGTCTGGCATGACGGCCAGGAACTGGCGGGGGTGGAATACCATCGGGAGGGCTTTCCAGTCGGACTGCTGGCGCCGTCGGGCCGCAGCGGACGCCGGCATCGGGCCGGGGTCTGTCTGCGCGGCCTGCTGTTGGAAAGCGAACGGCAGTCCATCGAGACGACAGCTGGCCGGACCGAGGGTACGGACGCGCAAGCCTCGCGCCAGTTCATCGGGCAGATCCGCGGGCGGTGGTGCCGGGCTCGCGGCGCCGTTCGCGATAGCCGAGACCAAGAAACGGGGTCCTCACGATTTGCCATTGCTCACAAGCTTGGTAGTTTCACATGAAGATGATTCCGGAGAAGGCTTTTGCTGGCTTGTTGCAACTGGACGAGCGGTGGGCGGTGCTTGCCGCCGAGTATGAGACTGAACCAGCGGATCGGTTTCTGATCGTGGTCCGTGAGACCGAGAAACTTTGGCCGGGGCTCCGCTGCCCGGATGCGAAGTGCGGCGGCCGGGTCGTGTGCCATGATCACGCCGGACCCAGAACTTGGCGTCACCTCGATGGGTTTGGAAAGCGGACCGAGATTCTGTGCGCCCTGCCTCGGCCCCGCTGCAAAGGATGCGAGAAGGTGTGGACGGTGACGCCGCCTTGGCAGAGCAAGAGCAAGCACTTCACCAAGGACTTCGAGGCGTTTTGCCTGGCCCTGCTGCGCGAGATGCCGGTGACGCGTGCCGTGGGCATCCTGGGCGAGACCGATACCCGGCTCGGGCGCATGTAGAAAACCCCGTGTTTTCATCAGAGCCGGCGCGACTCTGCCCCGTTTGCCTTGTCCGCCACTTTTGACCCGCCCGTCCGCCGCCCGGCTTTACTTCGATCCCGGCCTCCGTATTTTTGCGGCGTGGAACTCACCGTCGATTCTTTCCGGGCCGAGTTGGCGGTCGCACTCAAGAGCTATGACCGCCACGTCGTGTGCTTGGAGAAGCTTCCCGATGATTGCGAGGCCGCGCTCCGGTCGCTCCTGCAGAAGGCTATCAACGCCTATCTGGCCCGCGGCGCCGACATGCGCCACGGCATCGCGCTCGACCGCCACGTCACGGTGATCCTCAGCCAGACCGAAGGGCAACGGCCGCTCTGCGGCATCTATTTCAACCTCCACTCGCCCTACAGCAAGAAGCCCGCGGCCAAGCTGGACCGCGAGCACGCCTGACCGGTCCTTCGGACCGGCGCCCCGCCGGATCATGCGATCCGCACTCCGCGGCGCACCGTCACCTCGGAACCTTCGGCCAAGAACGCCGACGAAGGCCGGCCTTCGAGGCAACGGGAGAACTCCTTCCCGTAGAGCCCCGCGACGTCGCAATCGAGCACCGCCTCGCGGGTCTCTTGGACCCGCCAGCGAGGATGCTCGACGCGATACTCCAGCGTCGGGCCGCCCGGTCGCGAATTGTAGCCCCAATAGTGCTCGGTGATGAACTCCGCCTCCGACCCGTCCTGGAGCGGCCGTGCGGCGCCGCAGGTCACGACCTTGAGCCGGTTGTCCCTCCCACCCGATCGCCATCCGTACTCCGCCGCCCCGACCCGGCCGGCCGTCGCGTCGATCCGGTGCGACATCGGCAGCGCGATGTACGGCTCGTTGTACAAGGTGCGGGCGACCATCGCGATCGCGGCGCGCGGGACGATCTCCTTGATGAACACCACGCCGCGCCGCCAGCCGTCCTCGGCCTTCCGACGGACGTAGAAGCGGAGGTTCACCTCCTCGAAATCTTGGTGGAACGGGACGGGCCACCCCAGCACGCGCGTCCGCAGGAACAAGAACCCCACGACCGAGACGAAGATTTTTCCGTCCCACGGATCCAACTCGGTCCCGGGGGGGACGAACCGGTCGAGCAACGCCGGTTCGACCTCATAATTCAGCATCGCGAGATGCCTCCACTCCGCGGTCAGGAAGACGCCCGGGATCAGTCCGCTCATCGGATACCTATAGTGTGGCCCCGGACCACGGCAAATCGTCCGCGACGGCATGGGTGGACGCTTCGCAGGGACGACATGCGCCGCGGCATCGGAAGCCGCCGAGGATCCCGCCCCGGCCGGGTCCTGCCATCTCGGAGCGCGGGGGCGGGGTCACCACCTCCATGACCGGTTGCCCGACCGGGACAGGGGGGCGCGCGGATCCGACGGCCGCCGGACCGCTTGAGGGACCAGTTGACTTCGTCGTGTCCCAAGGGTTCGGTCCTCCCACGTCCATCCGATGCCTGCGGCCGCGCCGGAGCCCGTCGAGCCCACCCGATGAACTCGGCCCGAAGCCTGCTAAGCTGGGCCCAACATCCATCCTTCGCGCAGCGATGAAAAAAACCTCTGCCCTTTTTCCCCGTATCGCCCTCTTGGTGATGTCCGGTGCCCTCGTCTCTTGGATGGCCGCCGCCATCGACGCGCCGATCATCACCGGGATCTCGGCCGAGCCCGGCCGGGTCACGCTCGGGTTCGCTCCATACCCCGCGACCGTGGAATACCAGATCGAGCGGGCCGACGCGCTCGGACAACCCTACCGGCCGGACACCACAGGTTTCTTGGACGGGTTCGGATGGACCGGCCTGGCCTCCGCGCCCGGCGACGGTTTCTTCCGGGTGAACGCCCGGGTCCTGACGCCGGATGCGCTGCTCGCGACCACCCTGTTGCAGCGGATCGCCTACGGCCCGTCACCGGACGACCTGGCCCGTGTCCGGGCGATCGGACCGGATGCCTACATCGCCGAACAATTGGCGCCCGAGACGATCACCGAGGACATCGACTCCGCGGTCATCACGCCGAGCTGGCGCAAGATGACGGTGACCGGCACGGGTTCGTCCTCGTCGCTGTACATCTATCTCGACGGCCCGGGTGAGGTCTATCTGGACGACATCCGGCTCGTCGCGGGCACGGTGGACGACGGCACCAAGGCCAACCTGCTCCGCGACGGCGATTTCGAGACCGCGCTGGGATCGAACTGGATCCTGAGCCCGAACGTCGCGGGGTCGGCCTTGACGCCCGACGAGGCCCACGGAGGAAGCTTGTCGCTGCACGTGGTCTCCACCGGCGCGGGCAGCTCGCAGAGCACAGCGGTCTACCAGGCCGTCGCCCCGGCGCTGAACGCCGCCACGAACTACACGTTGAGCTACTGGCACCTCACCTCGCCGACGGTGACGGCGAAGCTGACGGTGCGCCTTTCCGGCAGCGGGATCACGAGCACCCACGGGCTCGGCGGTGCCGTGGATTCCCCGGCACCGATCTTCGCGAAGCTCAAGGACGGTTCGGCCACGATGACCGATCTCCGGGCGTGGCACCTGTTGCACGCCATCCAGTCGCGCAAGCAGCTGACCGAAGTGCTGCGGCAGTTCTGGGAGAACCACTTCGTCACCGAATACTCCAAGACCCGCGACTACTTCGACAACGCCGGCCTCAGCTCCGATGCGGCCGGCCGCGTGGCCACGCAGCTCGAATCCAAGGAGAACCTCCGCTGGCGCGCCGCGATGTCGGACCCGAAGGCCACCTTCCACGACATGCTGAAGATCAGCGCCGAGAGCCCGGCGATGATCATCTACCTCGACACCATCAACTCCAAGGGCAGCGGCACGAGCATCGCCAACGAGAACTTCGCCCGCGAGCTCTGCGAGCTCTTCTGCTTCGGCGTCGACAACGGGTACGACCAGGCGGATATCGTGCAGATCTCCCGGGTCTGGACCGGCTGGTCCATCCGGTTGGTCGATGCGACACAAGAGTCCAACCCCTTCGCCTTCGTCACCACCAACTATCTCGACCCCAACGCGATCACCAACAAGACGGCGGTGACCAACCTGGTCGGCGCCTGGTCGTTCAACTACAAGGCGGCCAACCACAACACCGCCCAGAAGAAGATCTTCTTCAACCATGACGCCAAGGGCGCGGTCACGACCCCGAAGCTCGTGCCGGCCCGGTTCGGCCCGCCGTGGGCCGGCCGCGACTATTCGCTCACCATCCCGGCCGGAACCGGCAACCCCACCCTCCAGGAGGGCCACACCCTGCTCGGCCACATGGCCGACCAGCCGTTCACGCAGGAGTTCCTCTCCGTGAAGCTCTGCCGCCTGTTCGTCCACGACGGCTTCGCCATCGGCTACGACTTCACCGACGCCGAGACCACTCCCGAAGAAGAGCTGGTCCACGCCTGCATGCTCGCTTGGGAGAACCCGTCCAACGGCGGACCGAAAGGCCAGCTCCGCGAGGTCCTGCGGACGATCTTCAGCTCCGCGCTGTTCCGGTCGGACGCGGCGTCGCTGCAGAAGGTGAAGACGCCGCTCGAGTTCGTCGCCAGCGCCATGCGCGCGCTCCGGGCCCGTCGCGACGACGGCTCCTACACCGTGACGACCGACGGCCGGGAGATCCAGCCCGTGATGGACCGACTCGGGCGCATGCGGCTCTTCGACCGGATGGAACCGGACGGCTATCCGGAGGACGCCTCCGCATGGATCAGCGCCGGGACCTTGGCCGAGCGCATCCGCTTCGTGCAGGCGGCGCTCATGCCCGCCGGTATGACCGGCAAATCCGATGTCGGGGCGAGCACCCAGACCGATCCGGTCGGATTGCTCCGCATCAAGGCACCCGAAGCGATGCGGGACTCCGGCAAGATCGCCGACTACTTCCTCGACCTGCTTTTCCCGGCCGAGGGACAAGCGAACCTCGCGGCCTTCCGGAAGATCGCCGTCGCGTTCCTCGACACCGCGGACGACGGCACGACGACATCGGCGTTCAGCGCGCTGGCCCCGGGGACCAGCGCCTACGACCTCCGTCTCCGCGGCATGGTCGCCCTCCTGATGTCGACGCAGCGCTTCCAAGAACAGTGAACCGAACCGGCACCGGAAACTTGAAACTGGCCACACCATGGACGTCATCACCCGCCGCTCATTCCTCTCCCATGCCTCCGCGCTCGGGCTCGGCACCGCGCTCTCGACGCTCACCGACATCCCGCTCGTCCTCCAACGCGCCCTCGCCGAAGGCAACATCGGCATCACCGGCGCGGACGGTCGGACCAAGAAGCTGATCTTCATCTTCCTCCGCGGCGCGAACGACGGCCTCAACGCGGTCGTGCCCTTCGGCGACCCCGCCTACGGCCCGCCGAACCGGCAGGACATCCTCATCCAGAAGGACCCCGCCCAACCGTTCGATGCGCGTGGCAAGGCGCTCTTCCCCGTCAGCGGGCAGACGACGCCGACGTTCGACTACACCGCGGGCCTTCCCCTCGGCAACGGCTTCGCCGCGCTGCACCCGGCGCTCAAGTTCCTCGCGCCGGTCTACAACGCCGGCGACCTGGCGCTGATCCATCGCGTCGGCTACCCGAAGCAATCCCGCTCCCATTTCGATTCGCAGAACTATTGGGAGACCGGCTCGCCGAACAGCAACCTGGTCAAGGACGGCGTCCTTTACCGGGCGATGATCGAGTCGGGGCTGGCCCATTCATCTCCCCTCACCGGCGTGAGCATCGGTTCGTCGCTGCCGCTGATCCTCCGCGGGTCCAAGGCCGCCATGACCAACCTGAGCGATCCGACCCGCTACAACCTGCTCGCCGTCCCGAACACGTCCCAGGGCAACCTCAAGGCCGACGCCGCGCTCGGCGCCGCCAACAAGGCGCAGTTCACCGGCAAGCGCGACCGCGACCTGTTGGAACTCCAGTACGGCAACCTCGCGAGCACGCTCGACATCTTCGCCCAGCTCGATTTCAGCGAGGCCGGCAACACCTTCGTCGACGACGAGGCGACCGACGGCGACATGCCCTACTCGCTCTTCCCGACGACGAACGCGAAGAACGGCGGCTTCGCCCGCGCCAACAACGCGCAGAAGTACGTCGTCCCCAACTCCGCATACGGCTTCTTCCAGAACCTCAAGGCGGCTTCGCTCGTGCTCAACAAGACGTCCGCGCTCGTCGCCGGCACTTCGATCGACGGCTGGGACACCCACAGCAACCAGGGCGCCGCGACCGGTTCCCACGCCAACCTCCTGCGCCGCGTGGGCTGGGCGGTCTACGCGCTCCGGAAGTACTTCACCAAGTACGCCGACAAGTGCCGTTGGGACGACCTGGTCATCGTCACCCTCTCCGAGTTCGGCCGCACGACCATCGAGAACTCGGACAACGGCACCGACCACGCCGAGGCGAACGTGATGTTCGTCGCCGGCGGCGGGGTCAAGGGGCTCGAGACCGACGCGCTCGGCACGGTCAAACGCAGCGGCGTGTTCAACTGCGGCGGCAGCAGCGACCCCATCGCCTGGCAGACGGGCCAGACCGGATCGATGTTCCAGTCCACGGGACGCTACCTGAAACGGAACACCGATTACCGGAGCGTGCTGGGCAAGCTCATCCGCGACCATCTCGGCGCCACGCAGACGCAGCTCGACCGCATCATCCCGGGCTACACGGATCCCAAGGAAAGCCTCAAGGCCCGTGGCGTGCAGACCCGCGACGGCACCGAGGTCATCGGAGAGCCGGACATCGTCTGAAGCGGCCGGGGCGGTCTTCCATGCGGCCTCGGCGGCGATGCCCCGGCGTCACCGTCGCGGCTAGGGCCCGTGTCCGTTGCCTTCCGGCCCCTCGGCCGGGTTGATCCAGGCATCGCGGCGCGCTCTGGCCTGGGCGAAGAACTCGCCCACGGACGCGACGTCGCCCTCTTCCAAAGCGCGACGGAACTCCGCCAGGTCCTCGATGAACACGCCCAACACGCGGCCGAGGTGCCGCCGGTTGGCCAGCGCGATGTCCCGCCACATCTCGGGCGAGCCGCTGGCGATACGGGTGGTGTCCCGGAAGCCGCTGGCACAGAGCTGTGCCTGCTCCTGCGGATGCACCGGGCTGAGCACGTAGTTCACCAGTTCGGCGGCGACGACATGGGGCAGATGGCTGGAACGGCCCACGAGGTCGTCGTGCTGCGCCGGCGACAGCGTGAGCACGCGCGAACCGACCGCCTTCCAGAAACCTTCCACGATCCGCAGCGCCTCGGGATCCGTCCGCTGCGTCGGCGTGACGACGCAGACCGCGCCCTGGAAAAGATCCGCCCGCGCGGCGGACGCACCGGTCTTCTCCGAGCCGGCCATCGGATGGCTGCCGACGAACCGGACGCCGACCGAAGCGGCCAACGGCTCCAGTTCCTCCACCACGCTGCCCTTCACGCTCCCGACGTCGGTGACGATGGCGTCCGGCTTGAGGAACGGCAGCAGGTCCTTCAACAACGGGCGCATCTGGCCGATGGGCGAGCAGAGGACGACGAAGTCGGCGTCCGATACCGCCGTGGCCAGGTTGCGGGTGGCCGAATCCACCACCCCGAGCTGCTCGCACTCGGCGACGGCCGCGGCGCGGCGCACCAGCCCGCAGACATGGGCGGCGAGCCGGCGTTGCTTCGCGGCGAGCCCGACCGAACCGCCGAGCAGGCCGACGCCGACGAGCGTCAGTTTTCCGAAATGCACCGGCACAGGCTAAGGGACCGGTCGAGCGCAGGGGAAGACGGAAGCTGGGAAGGCTCGCGCCCGGCGCGGAGCCCATCAGGGTCGGTCCGGAGCGGTGGACACGGATACGGGATGCGAAACCGGATGGTTCCGCATCCACGGGAGGACTGAACTGCTGTTCGCTGCGGACGCCGCTAGGCCGACGAACGAGTGAAGAACGGCCGGCCCGGCGCAGCCGGCGACGGATCGCTCAACGGCCTGCGGGACGGGCGGCCAAGACAGGCTTGGCGAGCAAGCGTTTCGCGTCCGCGTCGCCGGAATCGGCGAGTTGCCGGAGCGCGCGCCGGACCTCCGGGCGGTCCAGGCCTTCCATCGGGGTCTCCGCGACGACCGGCGCCGGGGCGGCGACCGCAGCGTTGCCCGGGAGCATGCTCCCGCCGAGATCGACTCCGCCGGCGGTGAAGAAGGTCCGGGCCTCCTGCCCGGGTACCGTCATCATCGTGCGGCGGGTGACGCCGCGGATGCCGCGGGGCTGGCCTCCGGCGATCCCCGTCACGTTCACTGCAGCCGTCGGAGCGGTCACACCGGCTGGGCCGGTCTGCGCCCGGAGCGCGGCGGCGGCCGAGAACGACAAGCAGGCGACCATCGCGAAGCGGCCAAGTCGAGTCATGCGCCCGCTCTAAGCCGCCGCCGAGCCCGGCGCAAGCGGCGGTTCTCGCCCTCGAGGTCCACCACCGGGCCGCGTCCTCGTCAGGCCGCGATCTTCTCGGCCAGTTCTTCCGCCGGATACGTCCAGATCTCGGCCAGCGTCGGATGGTAGTGCGGCATCGCGGCGAGTTCGGCGGCGGTCATCCGTTTCGCCAGCGCCGCGGTGATCTCGTGGATCAATTCGCCGCCTTGCGGACCGACGCAGCCCGCCCCCAACAACTCACCGGTCCTGCGGTCGGCGAGCAGCTTCACGAAACCGTCCTTCGCGCCGAGGATCATCGATTTGCCGTGGTCGTTGAACGGATAGATCGCCGACAGGAAATCGACGCCGCGGGCGCGCGCCGACTTCTCCGTGAGGCCGGTCTGGGCGACCGCCGGATCGGTGAAGACCACGGTGGTGAGCAGCCGATACTCCATCTCGGCCGGCGCCGCGGGACGGAGGATGTTCTTGGCGGCCAGTTCGCCCTGTTGGATGGCGATGTGGACGATCTCGTGGGGGCCGCAGCAATCGCCCGCCGCGTAGATGTGCGGCGCGGACGTGCGTTGCCGCAGGTCGGTGACGATGCGGCCGGCCGTCGTGGCGACGCCCGCGGCAGCGAGACCGAGACCTGCGGTGGCCGGCGTGCGGCCGAGCCCGTTGAAGAGGACTTCGGCTTCCACCACCAAGGCTTCGCCGGCCTTCTCGAACCTCACCCGTCTCCGGTCGCCGAGGTCTTCGGCGCCGAGCAGGCGTGTGCCCGTGTGGATCACGATGCCTTCGCGGCGGAGCGCGTTCTCCAGCTCCCGGGCGACATCTTCGTCCACGTCCCGCAACAGGTGCGGCCCGCGCTGGACGAGGGTGACCTGCGCGCCGAAGCGGCTGAAGAACTGCGCGAACTCCACCGCCACCGCGCCACCTCCGAGCACGATCATCGAAGCCGGGATCCGGGAAAGCGCCAATGCATCGTCGCTGGTGAGCTGGGCGACCTGGTCGAGGCCGGTCCCCGGCGGCGGAGGGGCGATGACGGATCCGGTCGCGATGACGAAGTGGTCCGCGGTCAGCTGCCGTCCGTCGCCCAGCGCCAGCGTTCGCGGATCGATGAAGCGGGCGTCGGCCCGGATGAACGCGGCTTTGCCCGTCTCGAGCTGCCGGCGCCGATAGCCCGCGAACTCCGCGATCAGCGCGTCCTTCCGGGCGAAGAGCTGCGCGACATCGACCTTCACCTCGCCGGTCGTGATCCCCCATTCCTCGGCATGGCGGATGGCTTGCCGCAGTTCGGCGGCGTGGAGGAGGGCCTTGGTGGGCATGCATCCGCGGAGGATGCAGAGCCCTCCGACCTCGCGTCCGCCTTCGAGCACCGCCGTCTTGGCGCCGCCGGAGGTCAGTGTCCTGGCCGCGGCATATCCTGCGCTGCCGCCACCGATCACCACCGCGTCGAAGTGTCCTGCTGTCATGCGGCGCACTCTCGCGGGCGGTCCGACCGGAGGCAAACCTCACGGCGGGCCCCGTCGATGCCGTTGTTCGCAGGGGGGAAACACATGGCTATCCCGTCCGGGGTCTGGAAAGGTGCATCGGTCGCCCCGGAAAAAATCTCCCCACCGATGAACATCTTCGTCCCCTCACCCGGCCGTCGCCGCTTCTTGGTCGGTCTCGGCGCAGCCGCGTCCTTCGCTCCCGGCCTGCTCGCCGAAGCGCTCTCGCTCACACCGGCCCAGACCGAGGGACCGTTCTATCCGGTCCACCTGCCGCTCGACACGGACAACGACCTGCTCGTGCTCAACGACAGCCTCGACGCGGCGGTCGGACAGGTGAGCTACGTGAGCGGCCGGATCCTCGACCCGCGCGGCGAGCCGGTCCGCGACGCCGTCGTCGAGATCTGGCAGTGCGACGCCAACGGAGTCTATCTGCACAAGGGCTCGGACCACGGCGACAAGCGCGACAAGAATTTCCAGGGGTTCGGCCGCTTCGTCACCGGTTCCACCGGGGAGTACCTGTTCCGCACGATCAAGCCGGTGCCCTATCCCGGGCGCGCCCCGCACATCCACTACAAGGTGAAACGCGGCGGCAAGGACCTGCTGACCACGCAGTGCTACATCCAGGGGCATCCGGGCAACGCGGGCGACGGCGTCTGGAAGGGCATCAAGGACGCGAAGGCCCGCGATTCCGTGACCATCGATTTCGCGCCGATAAAGGGGGCGAAGGCAGGTGAACTGGCGGCCCGCTTCGATGTCGTGCTCGGTCTCACACCGAAGAGCTGAGCCGGGACGCCCGCTTTGGGACCGCCGGCCGACGCGGATGCAGAGGACGCGGCGACACCGGGCGTGACACGGGCAAAAACGGGCCAGTCTCTGCCGCGGCCTTCTCACCAGCGTCGATCAGCGCGGATCAGCGGTCCCGGGCCGGTCGTCCCGGACCTGTGATCTGCGTTGCCGACAGATCTGCGTTGCCGCGGTTGCTAGCCGCCCGGTCTTGGTCTAATTCTCCGCGACTTTATGGCCGCGGAACCCATCGTCGTCGTCCGGGACCTGTCCAAGATCTACCGGCAGGGCGACATCAACGTCGTCGCGCTCGACCACGTCTCGCTCGACATCACGGCCGGCGAGTTCGTCGTGCTGATGGGGCCGTCCGGATCCGGCAAATCCACCTTGCTCCATATCATCGCCGGCATCGACCGGCCGACGAGCGGATCGGCGAAGGTCCAGGGCATCGACATCGCGCAGCTCGATGAATCGCAGCTGGCCGATTGGCGGAACCAGAACGTCGGCTTCGTCTTCCAGAGCTTCAACCTCATCCCCGTCCTCACCGCCGCGGAGAACGTCGAGCTGCCGCTCCTGCTCACGGACCTGAACGGACGCGAGCGCCGCAAGCAGGTGCAGACGGCTCTGGAGCTGGTCGGGTTGGCCGACCGCGGACACCATCGTCCGGACCAGATGTCGGGCGGCCAGCAACAGCGGGTCGCCATCGCGCGGGCCCTCGTGACCGATCCGGCCTTGATCGTCGCGGACGAACCGACCGGCAACCTCGACGCCAAGTCCGCCGGCGACGTGCTCGCGATCCTCCGGTCCCTCACGCTCACCGCCGGCAAGACCGTGGTGATGGTCACGCACGACCCGAAATCCGCAGCCTACGGGAGCCGCAGCCTGCATCTGGAGAAAGGCGAGATCGCTGCATGACCTTCGCCTCGTTCATCGCCAAGAACGCGCTCCGCAACAAGCGGCGCGCCCTGCTCACGGTCGTCAGCGTGGCGGTGAGCTGCGGGCTGCTGGTCACGCTGCTGACGCTCCAGCGCGAGCTGACCGTCCCGCCCGAATCCGAGGCCGCGTCGCTCCGGGTCATCGCGCGCAACAAGGTCTCGCTCGCGCAGCCGCTGCCAGCGAAGCAGCTGTCCGTCGTCGAGAAGATCCCCGGCGTGGTCGCAGTGTCGCCGTTCACCTATTTCGGCGGCAATTTCCGCGACGAGACGGTGACCAGCTTCGCCCAGTTCGCGGTCGACCCGGCGCGGTTCCGGGACCTCATCGTCGAAGGCAAGATCGCGGACGGCAGCTACGACGACTTCATCAAGGACCGCACCTCGTGTTTCGTGGGCGCGGACACCATGAAGCGCTACGGCCTGAAGATCGGGGACAAGATGCGTTTCACCGGGACGTTCTACCCGGTCGACCTCGACCTGAAGATCCTCGCGGTGTTCCAAGGCACGGTCGACGACCGTGGCGTGTTCTTCCACCACAAGCTGCTCGACGAGCTGATGGGCAACCCCGGCACCGTGGGCACGTGGTATCTGCGGGTCGCGTCGGCGGACGTGGCGAACGACGTCATCGCCCGCGTCGACAAGGCCTTCGAGAACAGCTCGGCCGAGGTGCGCGCGGAGACCGAGCGGGCGTTCCAGATGGGGTTCATCAGCATGCTCGGCAACGTGAAGATGCTCATCGGTTCGATCAGCGCGGTGGTGGTGTTCACGCTGGTCCTCGTGACGGTGAGCACGATGAGCATGGCCATCCGCGAGCGCTTCCGGGAGCTGGCCGTGCTCAAGGCGCTCGGGTTCAAGCGCACCGAGCTGTTCGGGTTCATCCTCGCCGAGAGCTTCGGCCTCGCCGCCTTGGGCGCTTGGGTCGGCATCGGTGGATCGTGGGCCTTCTGGACGTTGATCGACCTCCAGAAGCTGACCAACGGGTTCCTCCTCTACTTCGAGGTCACGCCGCGGATCATGGCGACCGGCGCCACGGTGGCCGCGTTGCTCGGGATCGTGTCGGCCATCGGGCCCGCCTTGGCCGTGGCGCGGACGAGCGTGGTCGAAGGACTGAAGACCTTGGATTGATCCCATGGCCCTCCCGCTGAGATACAATTTCCGCAACGTGCTCGTCCGCTGGCGCACGACGCTCTTCACCATCCTCGGCATCGCGGCGGTGGTCGCGGTGTTCGTGCTGCTCCGCGGCATGGCCCGCGGCATCGAGCGCAGCAGCGGCAACACCGGCGATCCGCGGAACATCCTCGTCGTCCGCAAGGGCTCGCAGGCGGAATCCGGCAGCCTGGTGACGCGCGAGCAGTTCCGCACGCTCCAGTACCTCGACGGGATCGCGAAGGACGAGCGGGGCGAACCGGTCATCTCGGCCGAGCTGGTGATGATCGTGAGCGCGCCGCGCCGCGCCGGGGCCGGCGAAGCCAACACCTTGCTGCGCGGCGTCACCGCCGGCGGGATGGAGCTGCGTCCGCAGGTCACCTTGAAGGAAGGACGTTGGTTCGTGCCCGGCAAGCGCGAGGTGGTGGTCGCCCAGCGGTTGGCGTCGCGTTTCGCCGGCTTCGAGATCGGCGGCACCATCAAGGCCGGACCGGACCGCCTCACGGTGGTCGGCCATTTCGACGGGACCGGCAGCGCGTTCGATTCCGAGGCGTGGATGGACGCCGACGAGGCCCGGTCGATCTTCGACCGCGACATGTACTCCAGCGTGCTGCTGCGGCCGCGCGACGAGGCCGCGCTCACCAACCTGGTCGCGCGCATCCAGGCGGACAAACGGCTCTCCCTCCGCGCCGAGCGCGAGGTGGACTACTACTCGAAGCAGACCATGACGGCGGTGCCGATCAAGTATCTCGCCGGCATGCTCGGCGTCGCCATGTCCATCGGCGCGGTCTTCGCCGCGATGAACACGATGTACGCCAGCGTCGCGGCGCGCACGCGCGAGATCGGGACGCTCCGGGTGCTCGGATTCTCGCGGGCCGCCATCGTGGTCTGCTTCCTGGTCGAGGGCTCGTTCCTGGCGATGTTGGGCGGGATCCTGGGCAGCGCGCTCGCCTGGGGCGTCTACGCCTTCGTGGTCGTGCGCGGGATCAACTTCGGCACGATGGATTTCCAGTCGTTCGCCGAGACGGTCTTCCAGTTCCGCGTCACGCCCGACCTGATGCTCCTGGGCGTGCTGTTCTCCGTCGCCATAGGGCTCGCCGGCAGCCTGTTCCCGGCCTTGCGCGCCGCGCGGCTGCCCGTCATCTCCGCCCTGAGATCCTTATGAACGAAGACAAGCTCCAGCAGCTGCGGATCGCCTCCGGACGCAAGCAGCGTTCCCGCGGCCCGGTCTGGACCATCGGCATCGTGGTGCTGGTCATCACCGCCGTGGTCGCCTACTTCGCCGTCCCGAGGGCATCGGACGGCGTCCGGTCCGGGATGAAATCCGGCCGCGAGAGCGCCGTCACCAAGGCGGACAAAGAACTGGCCGAGCGGTCGAAGCGGCCCGCGGACGGCGCCTCGCAACCCGGCGCGAAGAGCTCCTCTTCCGACCCTGCGTCCCGGCCCGCGACTTCCGGCGGCCCGGGCAAGGTGGAAGGCTCCGTCCTCACCGTCAGCGGCTACATCGTGAACCGCGAGCGCATCGAGATCAGCCCGCGGTTCATCGGCGTCGTGAAGTGGATCGGCGTGAAGAAAGGCGACAGCGTCACCAACGGCCAGACCGTGGTGCTGCTCGACGACGTGGAGTACCGGGCGCGGCTCGCGGACGTGGACGGGCAGATCGGCGTGGCCCGGGTCGCGGTGAAGCGCGCTGCGGCCGACCTCAAGCGCGCGGAGGACCTCGTCGCCAACAAGGTCGAGATGCAGAAGATGCTCGACGACGCCCGGCTGCAGCTCGAGTCCGCGGAGGCCCAGGTGACACAGATCCAAGGTTCCCGCCGACTCCTTGAGACCTATCTGGACTGGTGCGTGATCAAGTCGCCGGTGGACGGCGTGGTGCTCGACAAACTCGTCGACCCCAACGAGCTCGTCTCGCCGCAGACCTTCGGCGGCACGCGCGGGCCGAGCACCTCGCTCATCGCCGTGGCCGACCCGAACGACCTCCAGGTCGAGATCGATCTCAACGAATCCGACCTCGCCAAGGTCGCGCTCGGCCAGAAGTGCAAGGTCAGCCCGGAAGCCTACCCGGACAAGGTCTACGACGGCGTGGTCGCCGAGCGCGCCCCCGAGGCCAGCCGCCAGAAGGGCACGCTGCAGGTGAAGGTGCAGATCAAGCACCCGGACAAGTTCCTGACGCCCGAGCTGAGCGCGAAGGTGGATTTCTTGGCGCAGTGAGCGGCGGGCGCTCCGGGCTTCCCCCGGGTCCGGCCGTCGCCCGTCAGAGCTTCAGGCCGGCGAAGGCGTTGTTGAAGCTGCTGCTGGTCTCGATGCGTCCGCCCAAGGCTTGGCGCAGGTAGATCACCGCGCTCTCCATGTCGGTCACCGATTTCGGGAGCGTGGTGCCGGCCGCGTTGGCGTGGCCGCCGCCCTGCAGCTTGGAGGCGATGGCGAGGGCCTCCCCGTTCTGGCTGCGGAAGCTGGCGACGACGGTGCGGTTGGATTTGAGGAAGAGCGTGACCAGCACCTTGAAATGCGTGGCCTTGCACTCCAGCAGCCGGTGGACGATGAGGTTCGTGTTGCCCACGGTCGTCTTCACCACGCCGACGTCGTGGTTGATCTCTTCCAGGTGGGCGCGGCTCCAGTCGTAGCCGATGGGATCCTCGACCCGGCGCTTGGTGGTCATCACCTCGAGCAACGGATGGTCCAGCAGACGTTCCGCCTTGCCCTCGATGATGGCATGGAGGTTCCAGAAGCCGTAGGTCTTCACCAGGCTCGAGTAGTCGTTGGCGAGGTCGAAATCCGGGTCGTTCTGGAGCCAGAGGTCGCCCACGTTGGTGAGATGGACCAACCGGTCGAGCTCAGGCGAGCTGATCCCCTGCTCACGGCAGAGATCGTAGCAGAGGAGCGCGGCCGATTTGTGGATGTCATGGACGAGCTTGGCGTGGCGGGCCGGCGTCGCGGTCGTGTGGTGGTCGACGACGAGCCACTGCGGCTTGTCCAGTCGCGGCTCGAAGCTGAAGTCGGTGGCCCAGGCGACGCGTTCCTGGAGATTGCGGTTCTTCCAACCTTGGTAGTTCCACGCCTGCAACGGCGTGTTCTCGGCGTAGAGGGCGCGGGCAAGCCGCTGGAGGAGCAGGCCGGCGACGAGGCCGTCGAGGTCGCTCTCATGCGTCAGGATGACCTCTGGTTTCGGAAGCGATAGCACGGGCGGACCGTAGGCATCGGGGCGCGGGGTGGGAACCGGATTCGTCGCCGCGCCCGGGACGTGCCGGGCGACCTTGCTGTGCAGCCTCCGTCTGGTAGTTTCGGCGCACATGCAACGCCGCCTGCTGGCCTTCCTGGCCGTCCTGTCCGTGTCGGTCGCCGTCGAGGCGGCGGAGCGCGTGTTCGATTTCAGCCTGACGCCGCCGGGTTCGATGCCCGAGGGGTTCAGCGCCTTCCGCGCGGGCGTCGGCAAGGAGGCCGATTGGAAGGTCGTGCTCACCGAGGTGCCGAGCAGTTTCAAACCGGTCTCGGCCAAGGCGGCCGAGGCCAACCGCCTGCCGGTGCTGGCGCAGGTGGCCGCCGATCCGGTGGACGAACGCTTCCCGGTGCTGGTCTTCGACGGAGAGAGATACGGCGACATGACGCTGACCACGCGCTTCAAGATCGCCGGCGGCGCGACGGAGCAGATGGCCGGCGTCGTCTTCCGGGCGCAGGACGAGAAGAACTTCTACGTCGTCCGCGCCAACGCGCTCGACGGCAACGTGCGGTTCTACAAGTTCCTCCAAGGCGAGCGCTCGGCGCCGGTGGGGAACTCCATCCCGGTGTCGCGGGGCGATTGGCACGAGCTGACCGTGCGCTGCGTCGGCAACCGGATCCACGTGCTGTTCGACGGCAAGGAAGCCATCCCGGAGCTGAGCGACAACTCGTTCCTCTCGGGCAAGGTCGGGTTCATGACCAAGTCCGATTCCTTGGCCTACTTCAGCGAGGCCAAGGTCAGCTACAAACCGCTCGAGACGCTCGCCACGTCGATGGTCCGCGAGTTGTCCGAGCGCCAGCCGCGCCTGCTCAACGCCCGCATCTACGGCAAGACCACCAGCAAGCCGGAGCTCCACGTGCTCGCGAGCAAGGCCGGCGACGAGGCCGGCAAGCTCGCCGAGGAGACGGAGCTCAAGGTCTTCAGCGAGAACCAGAGCTACTTCGCCAAGACCAAGACCGAGCACATCGTCACCGCACCGCTGCACGACCGGAACGGCGAGACGGTGGGCGTGGTGAAGTTCTTCCTCAAGCCGTTCCCCGGCCAGACCGAGGCGGCCGCGATCACCCGCGTCCTGCCCATCGTGAAGGACCTCGAGGCCCGTGTCAGCTCGGCCCGGGACCTCACGGATTGACCGGCAGGCCGGCGACGCACCTGTGATCCCGAGGTGGCCGCCCGGGGCGGGTTTTACCCCATGGGCCGGATCTTCGGCGGATGGATAGGATGGGCAGGTGCAAATCCTCGTTCCTCCTCCCAAACCACTTCCCGAGATCCTCCCCTCCCTCGGCGTCCGGCGCGACCCTCCGGTCCACGTCCATGCCGGCCGGGTGACTGTCCCCCGATCGCGGACCCGCCGTCGTGCCACCGGATGTCCGTTACGCGGGCTTTCCCACGTGTCCGCAGCGGGATCGTCACTCTTGTCACCTCGCCAAAAGATGGCAGAGCGGATGCTATCCTCATCGTCGCTATGAAAGCTGCCATCTTCTTCGAGCGCGATGGAGTGCTCAACCTCTGCGAGACCCGGCACGGTCACCAAGTGGTGCCGCTGCGGTTGGAACAGTTCAAGGTCAACCCCGTCGCCTCCGTTCTGCTCCACCAACTCAAGCTGGCCGGGTTCGTCCTCATCGCCACGACCCACCAACCGGCCGTCGCGCGCGGCGACTTGTCGCGCAACGAACTCGACCTCATGCACATGATCCTCCGCCGCAAGCTACCGCTGGACGATATCATGCTCTGCCCGCATGACGACGCCTCGCATCCCTGCCAGAAGCCTCAACCGGGGATGTTCTTGGAAGCGGCGTTCAAATGGAGCCTGGACCTCGACCGCTCCTACATCATCTCGGACAAGTGGCAGGACGCCAAAGCCGGGCAGGTCGCCGGTTGCACCACGGTGATGATCCGCTCGCCTTGGATCGGAGACGACCACCACGACTTCGTGGTGGACGACCTCGAAACCGCGGTCGCCAAGATCGGCCTACTCCAGAACAACCTGTACGGTCGCGAAGTCGCGATGGCCTGAGGGTAGCTGAAAAGCTGCCACGGACGGCAACCTCACCTCACCTCACCCCACCCGGCTCCAAGGCGGAGCGTGCCGCCGGCGTCCCATCTTTCTCACCGATGAAAACGCTCGATCCGCAGGCGATCTGGACCCTCGCAGGTGTCCGGCCGTCGCGGATAGGCGGGACCAAACCGCCAGTGTCGCCGTCGCGGCAGAGATTCCGCTTCAGGGACCACCAGAGCCATCTCTCGACCGGTGCAGGGCAGTTCACCAAGCCGGAAAAGACACGACGCGGCGTCGGATGGCTCCACCCGCCCGGTGCCATGACGGTCGCCGAGCCGTGACGATCAAGCTGGCCTGGATACAGACGGGACCCGGATCCGCATCCGGTCCGTCCTATCTCTCCGGGGTCGCCGCTATTCCCTCCATCCGTGGTTCTCGCGGACTTGGAGCATGGCGGCCAGGATGTTGTTCCAGGTCTCCTGCTTCATGAGCATCTCGTTGGGGAACATGCAGCCGTCCCAGCAGATGTGGCGGGTCTTCTTGGTGACCTTGCCCTTGTCGTCGCGGAGCCAGTAGCCGGCGTCGCGGGCGACGTTGAGCTTGCCGTTCACGTCGTTGACCGGGCAGTGCTTGCCGGTCTTCTCGTGGTCGCCGGAGCCCTTCACCGTGGCGTCGTTCTGCGCGACGTGGAAGTCGATGGTCCAGGGCCGGAGCGCGGCGGTCATCTTCTTCATCGCTTGATGGAACAGCTCGGGTTCCCAGTGGAACTTGGGCGGCACGATGCGGTGGGTCGCCGGCGCGTTGTGGCCGAGGGTGTAGAGGAGCGTGTGCGCCATGTCCGCCTGGAACCCGACGACACGGGGCATCGCGGTCTCCTCGAGCGTCTGGAGCATGTACTTCCAAGAATGCATGCCGCCCCAACAGATCTCGCCCTCGGCGGCGAGGCGTTCGCCGTGGTCCTTGGCGATCTTGCCGGCCTCGCGGAAGGTCTTGGCGATGAGCTTGGTGTTGCCCTTGGGGTCCTTGTCCCAGTCGGTGACGCTGGCGGCGGTGTCGATACGGACGACGCCGTCGGGGCGGATACCGAGGTCGCGGAGCTTCTTGGCGATGCGGCAGGCCTTCTTCACGGCGCCGACCCAGTTGGCGCGCTGGGTTTCGTCGCCGATGGCCGAGCCGTCGAACCACACCGGCGCCACGACGGATCCGACCGCGAAGCCCTTGGCCTTGATCTTGTCGGCGAGCTTCTTGATCCCGTCGTCGGTGATGTCGATATTGACGTGTGGATCGTAGAGGAAGAGGTCCACACCGTCGAACTTCCGCCCGTTGACCTGCGCTTTGGCGGTCAGGTCCAGCATGGTGTCGAGGTCGATGAAGGGCTCGGCACCGGGGCTGCCCTTGCCGACGAGGCCGGGCCACATGGCGTTGTGGAGCTTCGGGAAATTGTTGGCGGCAGACGCGGGAGCGGGGGCGGGGGCGGCTTTTTTCATGGCATGGAGATGTGCGCGAGTAACTGCCGGAAAGGCCGGGGCGGGGCAAGCGGCTTTTGGCGGAAAGCCGGGATCGGCGCCGGAGCAGGCCGTGTCCCGAACGCGGCACGGGAAATTCCCGAGGGTCCACAACTTCCCGTCTTGGCGAGGATGCCGGTTTCCGCGATGGTCTCCCCCAGTGATTCAGACCGCCGCCGAACTGAGCGACCTCGCGGCCCGCATCCATGATGCTCCGTGGGTCGGCATCGATACCGAGGCCGACAGCCTCCATGCCTATCCGGAGAAGCTCTGCCTGCTGCAGATCGCCATCCCGGACGGCGCCTACCTCGTCGATCCGCTGGCAGACCTCCACCTCGAACCGGTCTGGGAGGCGTTCGACAAGCACGAACTGATCCTCCACGCCTCGGACTACGACCTTCATCTGCTCTACAACGGGCACCATTTCAAGCCGACGAGCCTGTTCGACACGATGTGGGCGGCGCGGATGGTCGGCGACGCGAAGTTCGGCCTCAACGACGTGCTCACGAGATACCTCGGCCTCACGCTGGAGAAAGGTGCGCAAAAGGCCGACTGGGGCATGCGACCGCTCACGGCGCGGATGACCGAGTACGCGCTGAACGACGTCCGCTACCTCCGGGAGATCGAGCAACTGCTCCGCGCGAAGCTCACCGAGCTCGGCCGGTTGGAATGGCATCGTCAGCTCTGCGCGCGGTTGATCGAGGACAACGCCAGCCTCAGCCAGGTCGACATGAACACGGCTTGGCGCATGCGCGGCCACGACCAACTCGACGACACCGGCCTCGCCGTGCTCCGCGAGCTCTGGCTCTGGCGAGAGAAGGACGCACTGCGGACCGGCCGGCCACCGTTCTTCATCCTCAAGCACGAGGCGCTCAGCGAGATCGCCGGGCAGGCCAGCACCGGCGGGCCGAAAGCCGTCAAACTCCCCCATTTCCTCACACCGAAGCGGCGCTCGGGCATCCACGAAGCGATCGATCGCGGCCTCGCGGTGCCGGGAGCCGATCGCCCGACGCACATCCGCGTCCACTCGCGCCGGATGACCGGTGCCGAGCTGGATTACGCCGACGTGCTGAAGGTGCGCCGGGACAAGCGCGCCGAGGAACTCGTGATGGACCCCACCATCATCGCATCGCGCGGCACCCTCTTCGCCTTGGCACGGAACGATCCCGGCGAATGGGAACGGCTGCTGCCGTGGCAGCGGGAGATCCTGAAGGACTGAGCCGGACGGGCGGCTGGAAAGGCCGCCGACGGCACCCATGACGATGGATCGGAAGAGAACTGCCTCCGGCTTCATCTTGCCGGGCAGCTCCAGTTTGCAGCCGTCCGTTTCCTGCCGATCCGCCGGACAATCCGCTTCCCACCCGGCGCTCGCTGTCTAGCCTTTGAGCACACCATGAGCGATCCCCTTCCCCGTCCGTTGAGCCGCCGGGATCTCTTGCGCGGCATCGCCGGCATCGGTGTCGGGGCCGCGTTCGGTGGCTGCGCCGGCCCGCTCCACGACACGACGGACCGCCCATCCAAGCCGAACGCCATCACCCGCGAGAACGCCCGGCCCGGCACCCGCGACTGGATGCTCACCTCGCCGCGCATCGAACCGACGTCGCGCTATCGCTGCCCCTGGATCGAAGGCTATTGCTCGCACGCTCGCGCTCACGCCGGCGAGACCGTGCGCTTCTTCGTCAGCACCGACCCCGCCTCGGATTTCCATTTGGACATCTACCGCCTCGGCTACTACGGCGGGACGGGCGGACGCCACATGACCTCGCTCGGACCGTTCAAGGGCGCGACGCAGCCGGTGCCCGCCGTCGGCGCAAAGCGGCTCCGCGATTGCGCGTGGACGCCGTGCGCCGAGCTCAAGATCCCGGCCGATTGGGTGAGCGGCGTCTATCTCGGCAAGCTCACCGCGGACCAAGGCGGCGTGCAGAGCTACGTCGTCTTCATCGTGCGCGACGACCGCCGCGCGGACCTGATGTTCCAGTGCAGCGACCACACGTGGCAGGCCTACAACCGCTGGCCGGACCAGTTCTCGCTCTACGACGACGGCAAGGACCAATGGTACTGGGGCGGCGGGGTGCAGGTCGGCTTCGACCGGCCCTACGGGAAGTATTGCCAGATCTTCGACGCGCCGTTGAGCACCGGCTCCGGCGAGTTCCTGCTCTGGGAATTCCCGACCGCCTACTGGCTCGAAGCGCTCGGGTATGACGTCACCTACGTCTCGAACCAGGACACGCACGGCGATCCGCGCGGGTTGCGCCGGGCGAAGGGCTTCCTGTCCGTCGGCCACGACGAGTACTGGAGCATCGAGATGTTCCGGAACCTCCAGGCCGCGGTCGCGGACGGCCTGAGCGTGGCCTTCCTCTCGGGCAACACGTGCTGCGGGCGGATCGTCTTCTCGCCGGACGGCCGCGGCGTGCCGGACCGCGTGTTCGAGCGCGTCGGCGTGTTCGGGCCGCCGGGCGGCACGCGCGATTTCGTCGCCATGGCCTCGCTCGCGCACGAGCGGCCCTACGCCAACGAGCTGGTCGGCGCGCACAGCACCGGACCGGTGACCGGCGGCGCGGATTGGACGTGCCACCAGCCGGACCACTGGATCTTCGCCGGCACCGGGATGAAGAAAGGCGACGGCATCCCCGGCCTCGTCGGCTGGGAATGGCACGGTGATCCCGCGCCGATACCCGGTCTCGAGATCGTCGCGACCGGACCGACACAATCCGCGCCCGGGAAACCGAACGACGGCATCTTCACCGCGACCGTGTATCCCGGACCGAAGGGCAACTTCGTCTTCAACGCCGCCACCATCTGGTGGGGCGACGGCCTGAGCGCGCCGCCGGGCTACGTGCGACCGAGCGTCTATACCACACCCCAAGGCCCCGATCCGCGCGTGCAACGCATCACCGGGAACATCCTCGCACGGATGATCGGCGGCTGAGAACCGCGGGCGGTCCGGCAAGGCGGGACGACCGGTGCCCCCTGCCCACTTCGAGCTTCCCACTTCGCGCGGCGATCCTACCTTGGCTTCATGTACACCACGGAAGCCCTGTTCGACCTCGTCCACACCGAGCACTCAGCGCTTTTCGAAGGCACGCGGTATCCTTGGGAAGTCCTCACGAAAATCGCCGAGCACATCCGGCTGAACCTGCGTCCCGTCCAACTCCACCGCGCCGTGGGCCGCGTCCACATCGGCGAGCACGTCCAGATCGGCGAAGGCACCGTCGTCGAGGACGGTGCGATGATCATCGGCCCGGCCATCATCGGGAAGAACTGCCAGATCCGCCACGGCGCCTACATCCGCGAGAACGTCATCCTCGGCGACGGCTGCACCGTGGGGAACTCCTGCGAGGTGAAGAACTCCCTGCTCTTCAACGGCGCGCAGGTGCCGCACTTCAACTACGTGGGTGACTGCGTTCTCGGCCACAAGGCCCATCTCGGCGCGGGCGCGGCCCTGTCCAACCTCAAGCTCGACGGCAGCAACGTATGGGTGGACGGCCACGACGGCGTGCCGATCGACACCGGGCTGCGCAAATTCGGCGCGTTGCTCGGCGACCACACCGACATCGGTTGCAACGCCGTGCTGAACCCCGGCTCCATCATCGGCCGCAACTCGCTCGTCTATCCCGCGCTCTCGTGGCGCGGCTACCTGCCGCCGAACATGATCGCCAAGCACAAGCACCGCCCCGACGTCATCGTGCGGCGGCCGCGGGAGATGTGATCCCTTAGGGCAGGCTTTCGAGCCTGCCGGTTCCGGGGACTGTCAGTCCCCAGGACGGTGCGGACCCACCGCACGCCCCGAGTTCCCGGGCATTTCGGGGGACTGGAAAGTCCGCCGAACCGGCAGGCTGGAAAGCCTCCCCTACATCCGACGACATCCGACGACATCCGGCCACTTCCGGCCACTTCCGGCGCCTACTTCCTTTGCGCCTTCCGCGTCTTCGCTGTTCACTCCGCGCGTGATCTCGCTCGCAGAAGACGCCGCCGCACCCTCGACCGATCTGGTCGCGCAGGTCGCCGCCATCTTCTCGGCGACCGGCCCCTTCTCCGCGGCGAAGAACTTCGAGTACCGCCCGCAGCAGCAGGAGATGGCCGTGGCCGTGGCACGCTCGCTCACGGAAGGCGGACATCTGCTGGTCGAAGCCGGGACCGGCGTGGGCAAGAGCTTCGCGTATCTCGTCCCGGCCATCCTCTTCGCGGTCGCCAAGAAAAAGAAGGCGGTCATCTGCACCCACACGATCAACCTCCAGGAGCAGTTGGTGGAGAAGGATCTGCCGGTGCTCAAACAGGTGCTCGGCGCGGACTTCAGCTACGCGATGCTCAAGGGCCGGTCGAATTATCTCTGCACCCGCCGGCTCCAGAAGGCCATGTCGCAGTCCGACGCGCTCTTCACCTCGCCCGAGGTCGCCGAGCTCCAGCGCATCTACGAGTGGAGCAAGGACACGCACGATGGATCGTTGAGCGATTTCGCCGAGGAACCCGACCCTAAGGTCTGGGAACACGTCTGCTCCGAGCGAGGGCTCTGCACGCCGAAGAAGTGCGGCCACGCGAGCGATTTCGCCAAGACCGGCAGCACCTGTTTCTTCCAGCGCGCGCGGCAACGCATCCTCGGCGCGGATGTGCTGGTGCTGAACCACACGCTCTTCTTCACGCTGCTCAACGGCGTCGACGAGGAGCAGGAGGGCGGCGTGCTCTTCAAGAACGACTTCGTCATCTTCGACGAGGCGCACACGGTCGAACAGGTCGCGGCGCGCCACATCGGCGTCAGCGTCAGCAGCGGCCAGATGCGCTACTCGTTGCAGAAGCTCTGGAACCCGCGCACCGAGAAGGGCCTGCTCTCCGTCCTGCGCCAGGGCACCTCGATCAAATCCGTCGCCGAGGTGCTCAAGCAGGGCGATGATTTTTTCGCCAAGATCGAGGAGGCCTGCGACACGCTCGCCCAAGCGGCGGGGAAGCCCGAAAGCCGGTCCACCGGCCCGAAAACCGCCGAGGCCGAGGCTCCAGCCCCGCGCCCCGCGTTCCGCGACGGCCAGTGGAAAGAGCTGCGCATCCGGCGTCCGGATCTCGTCGAGGACAACCTCACGCTCGCCCTCCAACGCCTGCGCGAGCAGGTCCACGAGCTCATCCAGTCGACCGAGGACAAGGACACCGGCGAGGAGCTGATGGAATGCAACCGGCGCATCGCCGACCTGCGCCACGCGGTGCAGACGTTCCTCAAGCAGGACGCCGAGGAGCACGTCTACTGGGTCGAGCGCTCGGGCCGCACGCAGCGCAACCTCACGCTGAACGCCGCGCCGGTGGACGTCGCCGATTTCCTCCGCGCCCGGCTCTTCGGCTCGGCGACGAGCATCATCATGACCAGCGCGACGTTGGCGACCAACGTCGCCGCCGCGCCCGCGCCACGCCCGGCGACGAAGGATGCCGCCACCGGCCGCGACACCCCTGCCCCTGCCCCGCCGCGGCCGCGCGGGCTCGACTACATCGCGCGCCGTGTCGGCGGTGAATCGGCGGAGAAGCTCCAGGTCGGTTCTCCGTTCGACTACGCGAAGCAGATGCGGCTCTTCATCGCCGGCAAGATGCCCGACCCGCGCGACGCCGGCTACGAGGAGGCCTTGGTCGCGCAGATCGAACGCTTCGTGACCGCCACCCACGGCAAGGCCTTCGTGCTCTTCACCAACACGCGTCTCATGCAGGCCGTCGCCGGCCGCATGGAGCGCTTCTTCATGCGGCTCGACATCGAGTGCTACGTGCAGGGCACCGGCACGCCGCGCTCGACCATGCTGGAGAAGTTCAAGGACAACGTGGATTCGGTGCTCTTCGGCACGGACTCCTTCTGGCAGGGCGTCGACGTCCCGGGCGACGCGCTGAGCAACGTCATCATCACTCGGCTGCCCTTCGCGGTGCCGGACCATCCGCTCACCGAGGCGCGGCTCGAGCGCATCGAGGCCGCCGGCGGGAACGCGTTCTTCGACTTCAGCCTGCCCGAGGCGGTGCTGAAGTTCCGCCAAGGCGTCGGCCGGCTCATCCGCACCCAGAACGACAAAGGGATTGTCGTGGTGCTCGACAACCGCGTCCTCACCAAGCGCTACGGCCAGCAGTTCCTGGACGCCATCCCGAAATGCCCGGTGGAAGTGGTGTGATGCCGGTTCCGGCAGAGCGGGACCAAGCGATAGGAGCGCGGCCGCCCTCGTCCGCGGGGCGGCTCCTCGCGCAAGCGACTCGCGGATGAAGGCATCCGCGCCCCGCGTCCGACGGGACCGTCCGGTCCTCGCGTCCCCATTCAGACGTAGAGCGCCTGCTTCAGCTCATGGACCAGACGGATGGTCGACGTCATCCGCCGGGCCATCTCGCGCTCCAAGCAACGCAGGATCAGCTGCTCCACCGCGACCGGGATGTCGGCGTTGATCGCGCGGGGCGGGATGAAATCGGAGCGGTCGAGCTGGCGCCGGAGAACCTCGTCCGGGGAATCGCCGGGGAACGGTTTCTTGAAGGTGAGCAACTCGTAGGCGCTCACGCCCCATGCCCAGAGGTCGGCCCGATGGTCCACCGGTTCGCGCAGCAGCTGTTCCGGCGCCATGTAGGCCGGCGTGCCCGGATTCTTGTCGAGCTTGCGCGGCGGATCCGGGATCGGCTGGGCGAGATCAAAATCGACCAAGCGGAGGCTGCCGTTGCGGGAGAGCAGGACGTTCTCGGGTTTCACGTCCAGGTGCATGAACCCACCGTGGTGGACCACCTCCAGCGCGCTGGCGAAATCGATGAGCACCTCCGCGATGTTCTCGGTCAGCACCGGATCGTTGGCGCCCATCAGCAGCTTGAGGTTCGCGCCCTCGACGTACTCCATCACCAGCGCGAGCTCGCCGCCGATCTTGCCGTGCTCGACGTAGCCGATGATGTACTTGCCGTCCTGGCAGGCCTTGAGCGTCTCAGCGCCGGTGTTGAAGCGCTTGCGCTCGGTGAAGGCGAACGTGGAATTGTTCAGCATCGTCCGCACCGCGAACGAGCGGCCCTCGTCGTCCGTCGCCAGCCAGATCTCCGACATACCGCCCGAGTTGATCAACTCGTGCAGCGTGTAGCGGCCTAATCGGGTTCCAGGAGCGGGCATGTCGGTCTGAAGCGCGCGGGTAGCTAGCAGATGCAGTTCCAAGGTGGAAGGTTAAGTTGGAAAACTGCCATCGCGCGCCCATGGCCGCCGAGCCCCGGCGACCGACGATGTCCACCGTGACCAGCCGCCGCCCCGACCTCCGATCCCCTTCGTGGATACGCCGCGGGCTTGCCGATCCCGTTGCGCGGTCTTGAACCGGCGCCCGAGATCCCGGATGCTCACCGAATGTTCTCCCTCAAGGGCAAGACGGCGCTGGTGACCGGCTCCGGATCCGGCATCGGCGCGGCCATCGCCGAGGTCTTCGCCAAGGCCGGCGCGCACGTCCTTGTCGCCGACCTCGATGCCGCCGGCGCGGCCCGGACGCTCGCGATCATCCGCAGCAGCGGAAGCGATGCCGAGACGGTGTCCCTCGACATCACCGACGAAGCCGCCTGCGCCGCGCTCGCCGCCAAGACCCACGCGGCCCGTGGAGCGCTCGACGTGCTGGTCAACAACGCCGGCATCGGGCACGTGGGCACCCTGCTCACGACCACCGGCGCGGACTTCGACCGGCTCTACGCCGTCAACGTCCGGGGCGCCTTCAACGTCACCAAGGCGTTCCTGCCCGCCATGATCTCGGCCGGACGCGGCTCGGTCATCAACCTCTCGTCCACCGCCGGACTCGAAGGCCTCAAGGACCGTCTCGCCTACGCGGTGACCAAGCACGCCATCACCGGTTTCACCCGTTGTCTCGCGCTCGACCACGCGACCTCCGGCGTCCGCGTGAACTGCCTCTGCCCGGGTCGCGTGGAGACGCCGTTCGTGAAGGCCCGGCTCGCCGAATATCCGGACCCCGAGGCCGCCTATCGCGAGATGAGCTCCACCCAGGCCAACGGCCGGATGGCCAAGCCCCACGAGATCGCGGCGGCGGCGCTCTATCTGGCGAGCGACGAGAGCTCGTTCGTCACCGGGTCGGCGCTGTCGATCGACGGCGGCTGGACCGCCGGGATGTTCTGAGCCGGCTCGGTGCTTCTCCGCGGGAGCGGTCCGTCCACGTCGGCGCAGGAGATTTTTGTGGAACGGACCGCGGCGGCCTGTTATCTAGACCCCACAGTGGCGACGCGCGCAGCCAAGTGGGTGCTGGTCGGTCTTCTGATGGTCTCCATCGGATTGCACTGGACCTTGCTCCAATCCGTCGCGTGGGCCGGCATGTTCGTGCGCTATTCGCAAGAAGGCTGCTCGCTGTCGACCGCGATCGCCAAGACCTTGGACGGCCAGCATCCCTGCCAGCTGTGCAAGATCACCGAATCCGGCCGCCGGTCCACCGCCTCGCCTGAGGCGCCGACCCCGGTCCAGAAGCTCGACCTCTTCGCGCAGGACCGGCCTGTCGCTTGGTCGCCGGAACGCTGCGTGTCGTCCCTCTGGCCGGTGACGTATTCGACGTCTCTTGGACTCGCGGCGCGGCCGCCGGTACCGCCTCCTCGCGCGGCCTGAACGGGCGACACCGGATTTCTCCGGGCGCCCTTCCGTGCCGTCCGGTCTTCCCGGACCCGCTCCGGCTCCTCGGCTGCCTCGCGCACCCGGAGCCGGATCCTCGTGCGATCCCGTCAGAATCCTCCGTCCCCATCCGACCCGTTCTTCCGTGCCAACGGCCTCCCATGCGCTCGTCGCGCCCGTGTCCTCGCCGACACGGTCCGGATCTTTCCGGACCGCGTTCTTCGGCGGCACATCGGCGTGCGACCCTGCGGACCGCGCAGTCGGAGACGGCACGAACGGGACGATCACGGCTCCTTTCTTGATCCTGCATCCGCCCGGGACCTCCGAGCGCTCCTGCCCGGCAGAGCGCGCCGTCCCGCGGACCGACGGCCCCGATTCTTCCGCCCTTTCCGAAGGCGGCGACGGGACCGATCCCTTTCCAGCGCCCCATCATGGGCGGTCCTGCCGACGCGGCATGCGCGCGGCAGCACGGACTCCGCGGGCGATCCCGCGGCCTGTGACCTCATCGGCGTCGATGGGACGCGTCAGGTCTCCCCAGTCCCGGGAATTGGATGGATGCAGGTCGGCAGACCCTTTGGCCCGGGCGATCCGCGCGGATGCGCGGACGCGAAGGCCACGAACCCACACAGACCCGATGCACTTCCACATCGGACCCACATGCACATGAACAGACCCCACAGCAGACTCTTGGCGGCCGGCCTCGTCCTGGCCGCCTCCGCATCCGTTGCCCACGCCCACGTCGGGTACGGCGGACGCGACTTCGGCTCGTTCACCGGCCTAAGCTACGCGACGACCACGATCGCCAACCAAGCGGTGACCAGCAACTACGGCTGGGCCGACGCCGCGGACGGCGTGCTCGGCGATTCACACAAGGGCCGGGCTTTCCGGTTCCATCTCGACAACGCCGCTTCGGTGACGCTGGCGTTCTCGGCCAACGCATCGGCCACGGCGACCTCCGTGGGCGGGCTCTTGCCCGGGTTCTCGGTCTACCAAGGACTCGCGGCCATCTCGCCGTTCGCGGCGAGCCAGACGGCGCTGCCCTCCAGCGCGGACCATGACTTCGGCGACGCCTCGGCCGCTTGGCGGACGGCGTGGGCGAAGGAGAATCTCGGGGCGTCCTTTGACGCGACCGCGACGGACGGCAGCTGGAACGCGCTCGGTGCCTGGAAGATCGGCGGCGACGGCGACCTGGCCGGTGATTTCTCCCAGTTGAGCACGTTCACCTACAAAGGATTCGGCGTCGATTTCGATAAGGACGGCACCGCCACGGCCACGCTGAAGCTCACCGGCGGTGACTACACGATCTTCGTCGGCGGGAACGACATCGACAACAAGGGCTCGGCCAATGCCGGGCTCGCCTACGGTCTTCGCGGGACCTTGACGGTCAACGCCGTCCCCGAGCCCTCGACGTGGGCCTTGCTCGCCGCCGGGGCGGCCTTGATGGTCGTCGTCCGTCGCCGGAACTGAAACGCCGGAACTGCGCGGGGCACGATCATCGGACCGGCAACGGACCGATGACGTGCCCCGCATCAGCCATCCACCCTCCATGCCGATCCACCGGACACCGCCCTTCCTGCCCGCTCTCTTGCTGGTCCTGCTCGGATCCGCGGGGACCGTGTTCGCGCAGCATCGGCACATCAACGCCGGTGCCGTCGCGCCGCAGGCCGGCTCGAAGCTCTCCATCGCGAACCGCGCGTCCTTCGACGCCGATTCGGGCTTCCTCGTCCATCTCGCGCCGACGAACCATCCGGTCTACGGCCCGATCTTTCTCGGTGGTTCCGACGTCACGTTCACGAGCCTGCCGGCGACCGCGGATTACGGTGGTCCCGACCCGAAGGCCGCGCAGCCGGGAGCGCATCTCGTGATGGTGCTCGTGTCGTTGTCCGGGCCGTCGGGCGGGGCGCTGTCGTTCTGGGATTCCTTCGACGGCTTCTTCGTCGCCACCGAGACCACCTTCACCGTGCCGGTCGGCACCACCGGCGGGACGGGGAGCTTCGCGCTGAGCGAGAACAACGGATCCGCCGGCCTCGATCCGTACGGGCATATCCACGGCCGCCGCTTCAGCGTGGACCGGCCGGGCCTGTACACGGTTGGTTTCGTGGTGGTCGACACCAGCGCGAACGGCCTTGGCGGCGGTCCGCTGCATCCGCCTTCGGATCCGGTCTCCATCAGTTTCCAGGCCGGCACGACCATCGCGGACCTCAAGCTCTCCGCGGACGGAACGACGGCACGGTTCGGGACCGATGCCGGGAAGACCTACTTCGTCGAGGCGGCGGATGCGCTCGTTTCGTCACCGGTTTGGACGACCGTGGCCGGTCCGGTCGTCGGCACCGACCGCCTCGAATCGGCTTCGATCCCCGGTCCGTCCGGAAACGCGCGGTATTTCCGTCTGCGCGTGGAGTGACTCGGGGGATCGCGCCGGCGCGGCATCGGCCGATGCGGCATCAAGGTGGGATATTCAGCAACCGCAGGCGGTAGACGCGGACATCCGGCCCCGGGTGGGTATCGGTCAGCGATTGCAGCGCGCTGTTGCCGCGCAGTCCTACGGAGACCGGCCGCCAAGCGGTCGCTGTGACACCGTCGGACGCTTCGAGCACGTTGGTCACGCCCGGCGCGCTGCGAAAGAAGACGCGCATGCCGTTGGTCGCCGGCTGGATCGTCTCGATCATCGGGCCCGCCTGGAAGAACATCGACAAGACTGACGACGGCGAATGCAGCGGCCCCCCACCGGGACCGTTCGTCGACACGTCGACCAACCGGAACCCCACCGTGTAGAGCCCGGCCGTCGTGGCAGTGAACTCGCGGCCGTGGATATGGCCGTACGGATCAGATCCGGGCGCCCCGTCGTTCTCGCTGATCACGAACGACGACGTGCCTCCCGTGGTCCCGACCGGCACGCTGAAGGTGACCTGGTTGCCGGGATTCTCGCCGTCGCCTTCCCAGAAACCGATGGCGCCGCCCGCGGGACCCGCCACGTCGGTGACCTGCACCGCGAGACGCGAACCGAGCAGCGCACGGCCGAGGACCTGCCCGGTGCCGAGGTCCGTCGCCGACAACGCGGTGAACGTGAGCGTGTCGCCGCGGTGGTGACCTGCGTTGTTGCCGTTCGTGCGCAGCACCATCGGCAGCTTGTAGCCGGACCTCGTGTCGAAGAGCGACGCCACCGTGAAGACGAGCGCGTCGCCCGAGTTGGTTCCCGCGGCGCCCGCAAAGATGTGGGTGTCGGCCCGCGTCGGAAGCAGGCCGGCGATCGCGACGACGATGCCGGCCAGGATCCGCAAGGTCAGGACCGACATCCATCGGGATGCCGCGGAGAAGGCTCGTCTCGGGAAGGCCATGGGTAACGTGGGTCTCGTGGCTTCAGCGCGCGGGGTCCTGCCCGTCGGGGCGCACGAAGCGCGTGATGGGCGGACCGAGCAAGGCACGGACCCGGGTCCATCCGAGCGTCTCCACGTGCGCGTCGGCGAAGAGGTGGTTCGCCGAACCGCGATGCCGCAACACGGCGACCTCGCCGGAGAAGGCGTTGGTCGTGAAGCCGCCCGCCGACGCGTCGGCGAAATGGAAATGGTCCGACGCCTCGAAATCGCCGCGGGCCTCGGCCGCGTGCAGCGTCTCGCTCGGCGACGGCAGCGAGGTGAGCCGCGAGAAATCGAGCTCCGCGGCGCCGAACGGCCGGGGTGTGAGGAAATCGTTCACCGCGTAGCTGGCGGGCCTCACGCGGTTCGTGTCGAGCGGGCAACGGTAGATGTTCGTGAGCCCGTACGCCGCGAGCTTGCCGATCCACGAGGCGCCTTGGTGCGAGGTCAGCGGCAGCACATCGCGGTTGTCGCCCGCGTACATCGCCACGCCCATGCCAAGTTGCTTCAGGTTCGACACGCAGACCACGGACCGCGCGCGCGCCTGCGCCGACGACAGCGCCGGAAGGAGCAGCCCCGCCAGCACCGCGATGATCGCCACGACCACCAAGAGTTCGATGAGCGTGAACGCCTCCTCCCGACCCGGAAAGGGACGCGGGCAAACGACGGCATGGTCGGAGACGGACGGCATGGAAAAGCGGATCAACCGGTCGGCGCCGGACTTATCCGTCCGGTGTCACATCAGTGAACAAGGGCCTCACCACCACGTCAACCTTCCAACCCGACGCACCCGCGGACCCGCGTCGTTGCCCACCCGTTCCGGCCGGTCCGACACCGTCCGAGCAAAAGTCCGTTGACCGCCGGCGTGCCGTCCGGGGCATGCTTGCGCCATGCCCACTCCGGTCCTGTCAAGACGACGTCCGTCCCTCGTCCTCGCCCCCGTCGCCACCGCGATCGCGCTGGCCTTCGCCGTCGCCGCGCGCGCCGAGGTGAAGCTTCATCCCCTCTTCACCGACCACGCCGTCCTCCAGCAAGGTCTGCCCTTGCCCGTCTGGGGAACGGCCGACCGGGGCGAGCAGGTCACGGTCGAGTTCGCCGGCCAGAAGAAGACCGCCACGGCCGATTCCCACGGCCGTTGGATGCTCTCGTTGAAGCCGCTGAAGGCCACCGCCATCGGCGCCACGCTCAAGGCCGCCGGCCCGGCCAACGCCATCGAGATCTCTGACATCGTCGTCGGCGAGGTGTGGGTCTGCTCCGGCCAATCGAACATGGAATGGCCGCTGAGCCGCAGCGCCCAGCCCGAGGCCGATATCTCCGCGAGCGCCGATCCGAACCTCCGCCTGTTCACCGTCGTGAAGCGCCGTTCTTCCGTGGTGAAGACCGACCTCGACTACGCGGCGCACGCGTGGGCCGTGGCTTCGCCGTCGAGCGTCCCGTCCTTCAGCGCCGTCGGTTACTACTTTGGACGCGACCTCGCCGCCGCGCTCAAATCGAAGGGCGTCCCCATCGGCATCATCCACTCCAGCTGGGGCGGTTCGCCGGCGGAGGTCTGGATGAGCGAGGACGTGCTGAAGTCCGACCACACCTACGCCCGCGACATCCTCGGGCCCTACCCCATCGCGCTGCGCCGCTGGAAGACCTCCGCCGACCAGTGGGCAGCCGCCAAGGCCGCCGCCGCCGCGAAGGGCGAAAGGTTCACCCAAGGTCCTCCGGGCAAGCCGTGGGAACCCTCCGAGCTCTACAACGGCATGATCGCGAACCTGATCCCCTACGGCATCAAGGGCGCCATCTGGTACCAAGGTGAATCGAACGCCGGCCGCGCCTGGCAATACCGGGGCCTGTTCGCCGACATGATCCGCAACTGGCGCCGCGACTGGGGCCAGGGTGACTTCCACTTCTACGCGGTCCAGCTCGCGCCGTGGGACAAGAGCCGCAAACGCGACCTCGCCACCATCGCCGCCGAGGTCGGTGATTCGGATTGGGCCGAGCTCCGCGAGGCCCAGGACAGCGTCGGCAAGGTGCTGCCGAACTACGGCGTCGCCGTGATCACCGATGTGGGCGACAAGGACGACATCCATCCCACGAAGAAGCAGCCGGTCGGCGCCCGCCTCGCGCGGATCGCCCGGGCCAAGGCGTACGGCGAGAAGGTCGAGCACAGCGGCCCCGTCTTCACCGCGAAATCCGTCCGCGGCCGCCAGGTCACGCTGAACTTCAAGCACGCCGCCGGACTCAAGACACTCGACGGCGGTGCGCCCACCGGTTTCTCCGTCGCCGGCGCCGACCGGAAGTTCCACGCCGCCACCGCCGAGCTCCGCGGCTCGCAGGTCGTCCTCACCTGCCCCGCCGTCGACGCGCCCGTCGCAGTGCGCCACGGCTGGAACGACCATCCGGTCGTGAACCTCGCCAACGGCGACGGCCTGCCCGCCTCGCCCTTCCGCTCCGATTCCTGGGAGCTCACCACCCAGAAGATCAAGTGATCGACCCGTCGCCGGGGCCGCACCGCCGCGGCCCCGGCGCTTTTCCGATTTCTCGCTTCCGGTCGCGGGCCGGAGCAGGGATCGTCCTCGCGTCCGGTCCGCCCGCCGCATCCGATCCGGCCCGACATCCGTTCCACGCCCTATGAAACCGTTCCGTCCGCTTCTCTGCCTCCTCGGTCTCGTCGCCTCGCTCCCGCTGCTCGCGGAGAACCCCGACGCGCTGGTCCGCTCCGGCTTCCTCGCCGACCCGACGCCGACGCTCTCCTCGCACGCCTCCACGATCTGTGACGCCAAGAACGGGCTCGTCGCCGCGTGGTTCGGCGGCACCGCCGAGCGCCAGCGCGACGTCGTCATCTGGCTGGCCCGCGCGGAGAAGGACGGCTCGTGGGGCGGGCCCGCCGAGGTCGCCCGCGGTGACGAGGACGGCGAGGACCAATGGGCCTGCTGGAACCCGGTGCTCTTCCAGGTCAAGAACGGCCCCCTCCTGCTCTTCTACAAGGTCGGCCCGAGCCCGTCCGAATGGTGGGGCCGGCTCAAAGTATCGGACGACGGCGGACGCAGTTGGTCGAAATCGCGCCGGTTGCCGAAGGGCCAGGTCGGTCCCGTGCGCAACAAACCGGTCGAGCTCGCCGACGGACGCCTGCTCTGCGGCTCCAGCGACGAAGATTCCGGATGGCGCGTCCATATGGAGATCATGCGCGACCCGGGCACGCGTTTCCCGAAATGGATGCGCACCGCCGACCTGAACTCGCCCCTCAGTTTCGGGGCCATCCAGCCGACCATCCTGCCGTGGCCCGACGGCCGCATCCAGATCCTCTGCCGCACCAAGCAACGCGTCGTCACCGAATCTTGGAGCGACGACGAGGGCAAGACCTGGACGAAGATGCGCCGCACCGCGCTGCCCAACCCGAACAGCGGCATCGACGCCGTGATGCTCAAGGACGGTCGGGCCCTGCTCGTCTTCAACCCCGGCACGGATTCGCGCCGAGAGCTTGCCGTGGCGGTCTCGACCGACGGCCACATCTGGAACCGGATGCTCACGCTCGAGGACGGCTCGGGCGAAGGCGAATACAGCTATCCCGCCGTGATCCAGGCGGCCGACGGACTCGTCCACGCGACGTACACCTGGCAGCGCACCAAGATCAAGCACGTGATGATCGACCCTGCGAAGCTGAAGTGAGCGGACGATGGACGCGGCCCGCTTCGCCGTGGTCAGGATCGGGACATAGCGACCCCTCGTACCGAGGAGCGGGTTGGAACCCATCGGTCACCATTCATCAGTCGCCAGCCGTCGATCGCCCGCTGCCGCCTGCAGCCCGGAGGGCTGCCAGCCATTAGCCGGGGGTCCAGCGAAGCGATACCCCCGGACCCCGAAGTCGGCAGGTCCGCACCCCGGAGGGGTGCCAGCGACGCGACCGCGACCAGACATTATCGGCGGATGTCTTCCGCAGGTTCAACCGGATCAAACACGCGGCTTGGATTCCATTGTGTCCGCCGATAATGAGGCCTGACGATGGATGCGACCGATGTCGGCAGATACGATATCAGTTTTTCAGCCGTCGGCTGCCAGATAGGCATCGGTTCCTCGGCATAAACGCAGTAGCGCCAAGGTTCCCGAACCATTCCCGGCTGAGCTGTGAACACGGCGACCTCTCCGGGCCGCAACACCCGGTTGGTCCAACCAGGGGCCAAGACCCAATTGCCGTCCCAGACGTGGGTCCCTCGGCGTCGCACGACGTTCGTGGACCTTATCTGAGTGCCGACCATCGTGCACATGACCTTGGCCGAGGTCAGGTTCGAGACCGCGAACGCCGGCCTTCTCCGACCCGGCAGCTCGTCGATCTGTCCGATGAAAGCGACGTTGACCAACCGCACGGGTGACCGGTCTTCCGGGACCGGAACGACCAGCAAGTAGAACGAAACGACGGTCAGCGGGATGAGCGCGACGCACAGGACCCAGCGGCTCTTCGTCGTCAGGATCATCGCACGGATGCCTCAGGCCACCGCCGGCCTCGGCTTCCCGCCGGCCTTCGGCGGCGGGTTCCCCGGCTTGACCGGCGCGGCCGGACGATCCTTGAGGCTGCGCCAGTAGCGCGGCGGCAGGCTGCCGAGCGCGATGAGGACAAGCTGGCTCAGGATGAACCCGCCCAGCCACAGGAACGCCCCGCTCATGAAGCCGTAGCTGTGCAGACCGATGCCCAGCATGTTGGTGCCGAACCACGACCAGCTCGTCACGATGTTGCCCGCGATGGTCAGGTTCATCAGTCCGCGCTCGCGGACCAACCCGCCCCAACGGGCGTGCAGGATCAGCGCGTTCCACAGCACGATGATCAGCGCGCCGTTCTCCTTCGGGTCCCAGCCCCAGAAGCGGCCCCAGCTCTGGTCCGCCCAGATGCCGCCCAGCACCGTGCCGATGAAGCTGAACAGGGTCGCGAAACACACGATGCCGTAGGTCATCCGCGTCAACGAGCGACCGGTCGCCTCGTCGAGACCCCGCGTGAACACGCCGCGCACCACGTAGAGCATCGCGAGGAAACCGGCGACGTAGGTGCTCGCGTAGCCGAGCGTCACGATCACCACGTGCGTCGCGAGCCAGATGTTGGTGTCGAGCACCGCTTGGAGCATCACCAGCGTGTCGCCGTCCAGCGCGAGGTTATGCGCGATGACGAGGGTGACGAACCCGAGCGAGCTGCCGACGACGAGACCGATGGCGTTGCGCCAGAACTTCTCCAGCAACAGCCCCAGCCCCACGCTGCCCCAACCGATGAAGATGGCCGAGGAGTAGAGGTTGGTGACCGGCGGACGCCCTTCGAGCCACATGCGGAAGATGAGCCCGACGGTATGCATGACGAACCCTGCCGCGATCAGCCAGAAGGCCAGCTTCCGCGCCGTCTGGTTGAAGTTGAACCAGTAGAAGCAGCCGAGCAGGAAGGCCGTCACGTAGATCGGCATCGTGTTGTAGAACGGTGCCAGATGGTTATAGAACACCTCGCGCGCGGTCTTGGTCAGGTCGCCTGCGACCGCCGGGTTCGAGGCGAGCTGTTGCCGGTATCCGGCCAGCGTCGAGTTGAACGTCACCGAATCGCCGCGGCGGAAGGCTTCCGCCATCGTCACGTAAGCTTGGAGCGAAGCGGGCACCGGCTTCGGCGGCATGGCGGTGTCGAGCAACTCGTTGAAGCGCTGGCGGAGCGACGCCATCAACGGCGCGCCATCGGCGCCGGGCTGACCCTGGAACTTGCGGATGTCGCCGAGCGTGCGGAAAATCGCCGTGGCGTTGTCTCCCAGCGAAAGGGCGACGACCGACGCGGCGACGCGGGTCCAACCCTCGCGGGTCAGGTTCGCTTCGGTGGGCGGGATGATGAGCGGCGTGTCGAAGCTCTCCAGCATGTCCCAGTTGAAGATCTGGCCCACGATCGCCTGTCGTTGTTCCGGATCGTTCCGGCGGGTCGCGAAACTCGAAGCGACGGCCCGGAACTTCTCCACATCGGCGAGCAGGTTCGTGGTGTTGCTGGGGATGACGGTGTTCTTGAGCCGCAGGTAGAGCGTGAGCGCGTTGCGGAGCTTGAGCACCGATTGGTCGAAGGAATCCCGCTGGGCCGCATCGGGCTTCTTCTCGAGGACGCGCCGGGCCTGGTCCTCGACTTCCTTGAACCCGGGCTCGATCTGGTTCCACGAGTAGTGCTTCCCGTCCTGTCCGTGCGCCTCATCCTTCTGAGGCAGCTTGAGCAGCGAGATGAGGTCGGGATGGTTGATGCGGAAGGTCGGCCAGGTGTCGGCTTCGTCCGGGCGCATCGTGAGCGTGGCGAACCACTCGGTGGCGGAGGCCATGCGGGGTTTCTCCCACCACGATTTCCAAGGCTCGAGGTTGGCGCGGCGGCGTTCGCGGATCTGCACGAGCGCGTTGGCGGCGAGCGAGTCGATCGGCTGATGGCGGCCGTTGAAGACCACCGGCAGGCGCGCGAACTCCTCGAGATGGAAGTTGGCGTTGGGACCGTCGGCAGCGCCGGCGGCGTTGCCGAGAGCGAACAGCGCAAGGAGGAGGACGGCGAGGCGTTTCATGGCGGCTGGAAGGTGCGCGGTCCGGTTCAGGCGCGGGGTTTGCGGAGGAATCCGACGAGGTGGATGAGGAACTGCACAAGCAGGCCGAGCCCGACCACGATGGTCCCGAGGTAGGGCGCAAGCCACGAGGGGTTCTTCACCACCTGGAGCACGCTGGTGCCACGGTTGGCGTCGATGTCGTCGCGGCCCATCTGGTGCTGGAAGAAGGTGAGCCAGCCGTAGCGCAGCGGATTGTTCATGTAGATATCCACCTCGCGCTTCTCGCCGCTGCCCGGATTGTCGATCTGGACGCGGCTCTGGAAGTTCTTCGGCGTGTCGGTGCCGCGATAGACCTCATGGGTGGTCTTGATCAGCTTCACGGAGAAATGCTCGTAGTAGCGCGTGGAACGCAGGGTGAACCGGAACTCTTTGCCCCCGACCGTGACCATCTGCGGATTGAGCACGAAGCCGAAGAGCCAGGTGCCGAGCGAGGTCCCGGCCGGGTCGACGACCTCGACGACGGTGGTGGGCAGATTGCGCTTGTCCATCGCGCGGGTCGGCGGGCTCGGCTCCATCACGGCGCGCGCGCCGACACCGGCGGTGCTGGCCGCTGGAGTGTTGGTGTCCACCATCGGGCCGCGGGCGCGGATGCTGGCGTTCTCGGCGTAGGAGCGGATCCGCAGGGTGAACGGCAGCTTGGCATGGCGGACTTCGCCGCCATCGGCCAGCGTGGACTCAGGGATCACCACGACGTCCTCGAGGTCGGACCCGGTCGCGTCGGAGAGGATCGCCAGCTCGGTCTTGTGGAAATCCTCGGTGTAGTTCCGCCATTCACCCTCGGCGAAGCTCATCCGGCTCTCCCTCGCGAACATATCGGTGCCGAGCTGGCCGACGAGCAGCACGATGACGCCGATATGCGTGAGCAGGATGCCTGATTTCTTCCAGCCGAACTTGAACCGCACCGCATGCGCCGCGAGCAGGTTCGCGAGCAACGTCGTGCCCAACAGATATCCGCCGGGCAACGGCACGATGATCCATTTCCAGCCCTCGGCGTGAGGTGACCACGTGGAGAACCAAGAACGGAAGTAGCGGGCCTGCGCGACATAGAGGCCGTCCTCGGTCTGCGCGAGCGTGCCGAAGAAGACCACTGCGATGCCGAGCGCCAACAACGTGACGGTCAGCTTGAGCGAGGTGAGAGGAGCGAGCAGGCGTTTCACAGGAAAGAAGCGGTCCATGGACCACGCGGATGGACGCGGGCGGAGCCGGAAGATTCGGACTGGTTTACGGGGGACGTCGGGAACGGGAGCGGCCCGCCCGCGTGATGCCGTCCGATGAGGAGTCCGTGCCCGCATCTGGCGACGGCGAAAGGCAGGACCGTGGTCCTACTTCGGGCTGATCGGTTCGTGTCCATCGGCGGGCTCCGAGGACCGGCTCAGTACTTCACCGATTTGACGAAGCTGATGAAGTTCGCGCTCTCCTTGGCAACGAGCGCCGCCGGACCGGCGAGCTTGTAGAACCAGGTGCGGTCGGGACGCGACACGATCGCGGCGAGCATCTTCTTGCCGGCGCCGGTGCCTTCGCCGGTGAGGTCCGCGACGACGGCTTTCCCGCCGCCGGCGATGTCGATCTCGGTGGTCCCGAGCGCGTCCTCGGCCACAGAAGCGAGACCGAGCTGGCCGCGCCAGCGGTTCACGTTGGCGAGGGTGCCGCCGGCGGCCGGCCCGAGGGCGACGACCGACATGTCACCGCCGTCGCCCACGACGAAGCTCGCGATGCGCATGGTCGACGCGGCGGCAGGCTTCCAGCCGGCGGGGACATCCCAATGCGGTTGGCCGGTCGAAGGCGGGGGCGTCACCGGTCCGCGCATATCGGCTGACGGAGCGGGTGCCGCGGCTTGCGCGGAGGACGGTGACGGTTCGCCGGTGTCGACCGACTTCAGCCAGGCGAGGAACTTGGGTTTGTTCTCCGCCACGAGGACATCCTCGCCCTTCATCTTGAAGAACACCGTGGTGCCGCTGACCGACAGGACGGCGGCGAGGGTGCGGGCCTTGTGTTTCTCGTCGAGCACGGTCGTGTCGCTCACCATCTCGTACATCTTGCTCGGCAAGCTGCCGATCGGGACGGCCTGGGTCTGCCCGGCGAGATCGGTCTCGGTGAGGTCGGCGAGCTTCAGCTCCTTGCGCCAGCGGTTGACGTTCTCGAGCTCGGTGCCGGCCGCCGGCCCGAGCGGCACGACCGAGACGTCGGCGGAGCGTCCGTCGGCGGCGGTGACGGAGTAGCTGGCGATGCGCATGCCGCTCGCCTCTTTCTTCGTCCAGCCTTCGGGCACGGTCCAAGGAGGCCGTTGGCTCGCCTCTTCAGAGCCAGCGCCGGCACTTGAGGACGCCGCGGCCGTCGGTGCCGGAGCGGCCGCGTCCTTCGGCGCCTGGTAGACTTGGACCTCGTCCTTCTTGCAGCCGACGAAGGCGATCGCACAAAGGGCCGCGAGCTGGACCGGATGAAAACGCATCGGGTGTAAGTAGCCACCGATGACGACCTCGGCAAGCGCGGTGCGCGCTGGCCTCGCTGAGGGACCGAAGAGGCGTACGGAGGGGCGGGTCCCGATTCGTTGTCGTCCACGGGGCCGTCCTTCGGGGACAAACATCCCTCCGGGCAGGACCCGGCCCGAAACTCGCCACCGTTGCGCCTCGGCTCGGGACCCCGCTCAGAACAGCTCCGCGTGCTTGGAGGCGTCTTTCAACATCGCCTCGCGCAGCAGGCGCACCGGCGGCATGCCATGGCGGAGCACTTCGTCGTGGAACCGGAGCAGCGAGAACGCCGGGCCTTCCTGTGCCTGCCAATCGCTCCGCAGTTTCAGCAGCTGCAACTTGCCCAGCGTGTAGAAGCAGTAGCCCGGATCGAAGGTCCCGCGCAGCGCTTCCTGGTACGCCGGCTTCTCCTCGTAATGGCAGTTGTCCCGGAAGAACTTCGCGCCCTGCTCGAGGGTCATCCCATCGCAGTGCATCTGCACCGAGACACAGAGGCGACAGACCCGGAGCAGCGCCTCGTCCGATTGCGCGAGCCGGTACTTCGCGGCGCGGATGATCTCCTCGCGCGAGGCCGTCGCCGGGGCCGCCGGTTGCCCGAAGCCTTCGTCGAGCAGCATCTTCTCGCAGTAGTGGGCCCAGCCCTCGACGAAGGCGTAGCTGCTGAAGACCTTCGCGACCGCAGAGGCCTCCGATGCGTTGAGCGCGAGGAACTGCACGTAGTGGCCCGGATACGCCTCGTGGATGCTGACGACGTCGGTGGTGTAGTAGTTGAACGCGGTCAACCACTCGTCCTTCTGGGCGGGCGGCCATCCGGCCTCGACAGGGGTGACGTAGTAGAACGCTTCGGTCGACTTCGTCTCGAACGGCCCCGGCGTCTCCATCGAGGCAAAGCTGGTCGCGCGGAACGGCGGCAAGGTCTCGGTGACCGTCGCGCGGACCTCGCTCGGGATGGTGACAAGACGACGGTCGACCACGAACTGGCGGATGGCCTCCAGGTTCTTCCGTGTGTCCGGCAGCAATCCTTGCTCGGTGGGATGGTCCTTTTGGATCACTTTGAAGACCTCGATGGCAGGCCGCGCCGGGTCGATCAACCGCGCGGCTTCATCGAACCGGGCCTGCTCGGCGCGGAGTTCCTCCATGCCGAGCTCGAGGATCTGCGCCGGCGGCAGGTCGATCAGTTCGCCTCGGAGCATCCGTGCATACGCGTCGGCACCGAGCGCGAACTTGCCGGTGGCGGTCGGCAGGCGGTCACGTCGCAGCCATTCCGCGAACGCGCGGTGTTCCTTCGCCGCAGCGACCAAGGCGACGTTGAACCCGCCCGCGACCACCGGGTCACCGCAATCGCGCCCTGCCTTCGCGATGTCGTCCTCCAAGAACGTCGCGGTCGACCCGGCGATCTGGATCGCGGTCTCGACGAACGGTCTTGCCAGGACCGGGTCCAGCTGCACGCGGGCCAGGGCGAAGAGCGCCGGCGCTTGGCGGAGGATCACCGTCATGTCGCGCACCCGGTCGGACAAAGGCTTCCAGTCCCGCTTGAGATAAAAGCTCACGTCCAGGAAGGACGCATAGGTCATCGGGTTGGCTTCGTACGGCCGCGTCGCCTCGGCCTGGAAACGTTGGCCTTCCAAGACGGCGAGCAACAATCGCCGGTCATGGCGGGCCGAGGAGGAAAGCCCTTCGGGCGACAGCGAGGCGAACGCGCCGGAGAAACGCTTCAGCCGGGCGATGTCACCGCGGACGAACGCGCGGTCCGGGACCACGAAGCGTCCGTCGTAGGCGTGCAGGCCCAGAGCGACCGCCGCAGCAGGTTGCGCGGCGTGGTGGCCGGCAGCGAACGCGTCGGCCAGCTTCCGGAACCTCTGCTCCTCGGAGGACTTGGGCCCGGTGGAGGTGCAGCCCGCCACGACGAGCGCCACGGCCATCAGAGTCTTCTTCACCGCCGCAGCGTACCGCCCACCGACGCCGCGAGAAGCCGGAAGGTGAGCAAGCCGGGACGATGATGACAACCCGCCGACAACCACCGCGGTTGCCCGTCGCGTCGCTCCGACCTAGGTTGCCGCCACGTGCCCAGCGCTCCAAGAAACAAGACCCGTCCGCGTCCGGACGGCGGCGAAGCCGTGCTATGGCGCGCCCTCGGCGCGCGATGGCGCCAGTTGTTCGGCGACTTCACCCGTCTCGGGGTGAGTTTCGAGTGGCATGAGCTCGACGCCGGACACGAGGTCGATTGGGCCCCCAGCTTCCATCCGGAGAGCATCGAGCTCTGCCTGAACCTGAGCGGGTCCGGCGAGGTGGTGCTGCGCGACGACGTCGTGCGGATCGAGGCATGGACAGCGGGCTTCTATCGACAGGGATCGGATCTGCTCCGGGCCCGCCGATTCGGAGCCCAGCCGCACCAGTTCATCACCGTCGAGCTCTCCTCTGTTTTCTTGGCACGCCATCTCGATGGATCTTTGGCGGGACTGCATCCCTTGGTCTCGGAAACCGTCACCGGTCACAAGCTTCTGTCGGCGCTCGGTCGGGTCGAACCGCTCGACACCCGCCTCCGCGACCTCGTGGCCAGCCTTCGCCAGCCGCCGGTCCTGGCGAGCGCCCAAGCTCTCTGGTACCAAGCGAAAGCGGTGGAGCTGATGGGCGAGTTCTTCTTCCAGCCGCCGACCCAGGACGAACTCTTCTGCCACCGCCACCATCGCGTCGCACGCGATCGTGTGGAGCGCGCCATGGCTCTTCTCCGGCGTGACCTCCCGAATCCGCCGACCTTGGAGCAACTCGGGCGCGAAGTCGGCTGCAGCCCGTTCTACCTCAGCCGGACCTTCTCGAAGGAGACGGGCCGGACCATCCCGCAGTACCTCCGGCAACTCCGCCTAGAACGTGCTGCCGAGCTGCTGAAGACCGGTGCTTTGAACGTCACCGAAGTGGCGCTCGAAGTGGGCTACAACAGTCTGAGCCACTTCAGCCAAGCATTCCATCAACAGTTCGGGTGCTGTCCCGGCCTCTATCCGGTGGCGACATCGACCCAAAAAGCCTCCGGAACCTTGCTCAAGGACTGAGCGAACGGCAGAACGCACCCAACGCGGCGATGACCCGTCCGGTGCGCTCGACCGCCATCGAGAACGCGGACGCGATACTGGTCCCGGACGCCAATGACGGCAGGCCGACGAGGAGCACCAGCACGTTGCCTAGCCAGATGACCACGGCGGAAAAGACCCTCCCTTCGCCGATGATGTCCGGTTGGCGGACGCGGAGGATGTGGCAGGTCAACGTGACGTGGAACGCGTACGTGGCCCCGATCACGGAATGGAACAGGAACGGCAGGTCGGAGCCGCGGAACATCCATCGGGTCGCGCCGTAAAGCAGGACCCAAAGCACCGTGTAGATCGGGAAGAAATAAGGTGCCAGAGCGATGAGGACGTTGGTCTTGCTCAAGACCACCTGCCCGCCTTTGGAGCCGGCCTTGAACGAGCGGACCTTGCCGCCGGACATCCAGGCCCATACGACATGCGTGAGCTCGTGCCCGACGACGTAGAGCCACATCGGTTTGGGAAGACCGAAGAACACAATCAACCAACCGGCCGTCCCGGTGAGCATCGCGAGCCAGAATTCGACAGCGCGAGCGGAGCTGACGACGACATCGGCCAGCGCCCACGTACACCCACCGGCGACCGGCAAAATCAGCAAAGCGACCAACCAACGGGTCGAACGTCGCCAAAATGATCCCATCGCAAAGAAAAAGGGCCTGTCGAAACGACAGGCCCTTCCATCAAATCTTCAAGAGGTTCGGATGCCTCAAGGAAGCTTGGACCTACGCTTGGCATCCCCACCTGCGTATTCAACGGCCTCTTCTTTCGTGTTGGCAATCACCGTGTTCGTGACGAAAAAGGTTACAAAGTTGGTCACCGGCTTGCTGTCCACCAAAACTACATTTGTGCTTCTATCCTCAACGACGGCCACAAAGGTGTTGGTGGCAATCTGGGTGATTCCAGTATCACCGAACGCGGCGGCAGTGGAGAAAAGGCGGCGTCCACGGACGATGGCGACCTCGCGTTCGAACGAAGCGGTGCGCGACGGCATCTTCTTCGCCGCGATCGCGGCAGCTTTGCTGGCGCGTTGCGGAGCCCCGGATGCCGCCGATGCGACAATCGAGAGGGCGCTATCCGGCGCTAGGTTCAACGCCGCTTCGACGACGGCCTCGATGGTCTCGGGCGCCACGCTGACGACCGCGGTGATGACCGTGGACATCGCACCTGGATGATTGCGGATCGCGGACGTCACAACGGCGACGGCGACCTTTTCCTTGTCTTCCTTGGCTGCGCTCAAGACAAGCTTGCTAGCGAGGGCGGGGAGTTCGACCACACGGGCCGTCTTCAATGACTTGTTGACCGCGTCGACCTCAACGGAGCTGAGAGCGAACGTAGGAACAACAGCCATCACGGAAGCCGCGGCAAAAGCGACTACGAACTGTTTCAAGGAGTTAGATTTCATATCACGGATGTCGGATGCGTTCAACCAACGCTGGGTTCATCTTTCTACAAAAACAGAGAGCCGTCAACCGATTACTCCATCCAAATTCCGGACGGTTACTCCTGGCTTCATCGAGACTACCCGAGCGTGTCCACCAGAAGGCCAGCGGGCCGTCCGAGGGCTCCCGCACTCTGCTCCGCGGGGAACCCAAATAGGCCCATCCGTTGTCGTCACTCGGGGGCAAGATCCGGGGCTCATCCATGTCGGCCCGCGAGCAGCGTGGCGCGGTCGGGTTCCACGAAGCAAACAGTCCATGCGGCGACCTCCACGGCGGCGACCCGGTCTTCAGTCCGGTGGCCACCCTCGACCGCAGACCGCGCCGAAAATCGGGACCCAAGGCCGAGGTCTCCCGGCCCGGTCCACAAAGTTGAATCCGGCCGTGCTTTCGCCGCCCATGGCTCAGACATGCTGATCGAAACGACGACCCGCTATCGCCGCACCGCTTTTTTGACCGTCGGAGCGTCCCGCCGGAATCAGGAAGAGAAGGATGGGGTCTCGGTCGACGGACCCAGCCAAAAAAAGCTCCGCTTGCGCCCCCTCCCCCCCTGTGTGTTATGCGTCCACCACACAGTCTTTCAACGATCAGGCAACACTCGTCTCAAAACCTATGCACATGAACAGCTCCACGAAGCGCCGGCACCCCGGCGGCTTCACGCTCATCGAGCTGCTGGTGGTGATCGCGATCATCGCGATCTTGGCCGGCATGCTCCTTCCCGCTCTTGGCAAGGCCAAGACCAAGGCCCAAGGCATCAGCTGCCAGAACAACGGCAAGCAGCTCATGCTCGGCTGGCACCTCTACGCCGGGGATTACAACGATGCCTTGGTCAGGACCGCAGGGCTGGACAGCCTCGTCCCGACCCACAACGCCACCAAGATCTATCCGCTCAACCAATGGGCGATGGGCACGATGGAGACCGCCAACCAAGGCGGCACCAACGCTATATTGCTCATGGATTCGCTGATGTACAAATACGTCGGCGCGCTTGCGGTGTACAAATGCCCGTCCGACCGCGCCAGCTTCACCAAAGGCACCCGCAAGCCGTACGGCGGCGGTGAGGTCCAGTCGGTCCGGAGCATGTCCATGAACGCATGGATGAACCCCATCAATGTGTGGGGCGCTGACTCCAAGACGGTCACCAATTTCCGCAAGCTCGGAGGTATCCTGCGGCCTTCCGACACCTGGGTGACGATCGACGAGAACCCGAAATCGATCAACGACGGGTGGTTCGTGTGCGACCCCGGGGCGAGTGCGTGGACCGATATCCCGGCCACCTACCACAACAATGCCGGCGGTCTCACCTTCTCGGACGGCCATGCCGAGATCAAGAAGTGGAAGGACGGCGGTATCTTGGGACGCAACGCCGACATCGGCGCGGCCCCGAAGGACGGCAAAGTCGACTTCAAGTGGTTGCAAGCCCGTAGCACCTACGGCCCCAGCGGTCCGCCGTGATCCAAGCCCAACAATTGGCCACCTGCTTTCAGAGCCCGCCCTCATCGGCGGGCTTTTTTGTGATCCCACGGTGCCGCTAGGACGAGTGGTTACCGCAACGATATCCATCGTGCCGGACGAGAAGAGCCAGGCAGGCTTTTGACCAGCGCTGGATGCCTACCATTGAAGGACTTGCTCCCGATATCGCGGGCCTTTTCGGCAGTCCGCCCAATCAACCCCGGGGCGATTCACCCAGTGGATCGACGGTGGTGCGCCTACGACAACGGTTCCGCCGAAAGTCCAGTCGGTCCGAGAGCAACCCATCCTAGGAACGATTCGCAATCCAGAGAACGGCCGATGTCACGGACCCTCAAGGGAAGCTCCCGCCTGAAGCGTGCATTGTTCGGCGTTGGCCACGCCGCAATCTCCGCTTTCTCCGAGGCGGTTGCGGGTCCACAAAGGGGCTCGGGCCGTCGAGACGCTCACCGCGATGGCTTTTGGCTGGGCATCTGCTCCTGGGAACCGATGGATTCCGTCGTGTCCCGGCCCGTCCTGGATCCAAGCCGGCCCAAATTGGAATTCAACATAACGATTGAACGACCATTCCTTTCTGGGCAATTTGATTAAGTATATGAAGGCAAAACAGTTCACATGGGTCGCGCGCTTGCGATGGATCGGTGCCGCACCTTTGCTGCTCGGGTTGCTGCTGGCCCTGCCCACCGTGGTGCAGGCCCTGGCCCCGCCCACCGTGGTGCAGGCCCAATACAGTAACACGACCAATAGCAACAACCAGATCACCATCACAGGGTATACCGGTTCGGACAGCGTGTTGATCTTGCCCGCCACCATCAACGGCCTGCCGGTGATCCGCATCGGGGACAACGCGTTCAATGGGCGCACCGGCCTGATTGGTGTGACCATCCCCGGTAGCGTCACCCACATCGGGGACCTCGCGTTCTTTGGCTGCACCGGCCTGACCAGCGTGACGATCGGCACCAGCGTCATCAGCATCGGGAACAACGCGTTCGGTCAATGCACCGGCCTGACCGGTGTGACGATCCCCGGTAGCGTCACCAGCCTCGGGGTTGAAGCGTTCGCTCTTTGCACCGGCCTGACCAATGTGACGATCCCCGACAGCGTCATCAGCCTCGGGGGCTACGCGTTCGCTCAATGCACCGGCCTGACCGGTGTGACGATCGGCAACAGCGTCACCAGCATCGGGCAGGGCGCGTTCTTCGTCTGTTCCGCCCTGAAAGGAGTCTCTTTTCTGGGGAACGCGCCCAGCCTCGGTGCTGACGCTTTCACATTAACCACCGCCACCGTCTATTATCTGCAGGGGACCACAGGCTGGGGGGCGACGTTTGGCGGCCTCAACACAGTGGAGCAGGTGCAATACACGCACACGAGCGCCGACGGCCAGATCACCATCACCGGGTATATCGGTGCGGGAGGTGTGGCCAGCATACCCGCCACGATCAACGGCCTGCCGGTGACCCGCATCGGGGACTACGCGTTCAATGGCCTCACCAACCTGACCCGTGTGACCATCCCCGCCAGCGTCACCCACATCGGGGTCGCCACGTTCCAAAACTGCACCGGCCTGACCGGTGTGACCATCCCCAACAGCGTCACCAGCATCGGGGGCTACGCGTTCTTCGGTTGCACCGGCCTGACCAGTGTGACCATCCCCTCCAGCGTCACCAGCATCGGGATCAACGCATTCGCTTACTGCGCCAGCCTGACCAGTGTGACCATCCCCTCCAGCGTCACCAGCCTCGGGGGCTACGCGTTCCAAAACTGCACCGGCCTGACGAATGTGACGATCCCCGCCAGCGTCACCAGCATCGGGGACTACACGTTCGCTTTCTGCTCCGCCCTGACCGGTGTGACCATCCCCGACACCGTCACCAGCATCGGGGGCTACGCGTTCTTCGGCTGCACCGGCCTGACCAGTGTGACGATCCCCAACAGCGTCACCAGCATCGGGGACTCCGCGTTCTATGGCTGCACCGGCCTGACCAGTGTGACGATCGGCAACAGCGTCACCAGCATCGGGGGCTACGCGTTCTTCGGCTGCACCGGCCTGACCAGTGTGACGA
>CAIWVP010000192.1 GCA_903916195.1 uncultured Verrucomicrobiota bacterium
GGGCCCGCCGGACCGGCGCGGACGCCCGGTCAGTAGGCGTTGTCCCGGCGGAAGAACGTCTGGACCATGATCTGGAAATCGAGCCAGAGGCTCCAGTTCTCCAGATAATACAGGTCGAAGCGGACGCGTTCCGTGAGGTCCGTGTCGCCGCGGAGGCCATTGATCTGCGCCCAACCAGTGATGCCCGGCTTGCTGCTGAGGCGCGCGTTGTAGTGCGGGATCGTGTTCTGGAACTGGATGATGAGCTCCGGCCGCTCCGGGCGCGGGCCGACGAGGCTCATCTCGCCCTTGAGCACGTTCCAGAACTGGGGAACCTCGTCCAGGTTCCACCCGCGGAGGAAGGCACCGATCCGGAGCCTGCGGTCATCGTTCTTTTTCGCCCACTGGGCGCCTCCCTTCTCTGCGTCCAGTTTCATCGACCGGAGCTTGATGATGTGGAAATCACGCCCATTCCTGCCGGTCCTGACTTGTCGGTAGAAAATCCGCCCAGGAGATTCCAGATAGATCAGGATCCCGCAGACCGCGATGATGGGCACCGAAATGGCGAGCCCGACGCAGGCCCCGACGATGTCGACGGCCCGCTTCAGACACCGGTTGCCCATGTGGTCCAGAGGAAGTTCGGACACGCCCATGATGGGCACGCCGGAGATGGTCTCGAGCTTCAGACCAGAGAGCAGGATCTGGAAATAGGACGGGATGACCTTGAACTGGACCAGATGCCGTTCGCAGACGTTGGACAGGTCGACGATCTCGCCGGCCGCGGTCTCGAGGTCGACCAGCACCACGATGTCGACCGATTCTCGGGCCAAGACCTTCGGGAGCGACGTGTAGTCGCCCAGTCGTTGGGTGCCCGGAGGCGGCGGGCTCTGGTACCGCCCCCCGGGGGCGGGCAGGCAACCGATGATCCGGTACGGTTGTTGAGTGTCCTGATGGATGCCTTCGACGAGCCGGGTCGCCTCCGTGTTCCAGCCGACGATCAACACTTTCTGCCTCAGGCCGGAGGCGATCGACTCGGAACACAGGATCCGGTACAAAAGAGCTCTCCAGATCATCAGCATCGCCGTCACCGAGACGAACGATGAGACCATGTAGATGCGCGAGATGGCCGGGGTGAACTTCAGCACCAAGCTCACGCTGAGGTAGGCGAACAGCCAGAAGACCGTCCCCTTGGTGATCTTGCCCAATGCCCTCCGTAATTGGAGCAGGTTCTGAGGAGTGTAGACTTCCGTCGAGAGGAACGTCGCGAACAAGAAGACGGCCCCCAGAGCGATGAGTCGGAGGTACTCGACCAAGGTGACCTCAGCGGAACCGGGAACGAACAACCAAGTGGCCTCGTTCGAATTCGGGATGAATCCTGAACTGAACCGGAGCCAGAACCCGAGGACCAGCCCGGCGATGATCACGATAAAATCGCCCGCCATCGCGACAAGGTTGGCCAGTTCTGCGACCGACCGACGTTGTCGACCGACCATCCCCGTGGGAGAAATATCCTGATTTCTGTTCAAGATTGAGCCGTCTTTGTATGTTTACCCGGGTTGCTGGCGTGTTACCTGGTAAGTAAAGCCTACAAGGGACGGTTTCCTGAAGCAATTTCGGTCGAAGCCGGGGTTGCTAGTCTGGCGATATCCCAGGACGCCGGACGGAACGGGTCGCTCAACCTTGGCATGGCGGGACTGGCGGACATCGCGTCGCGTCCAGGATGAGATTTTTCACGACCCGGCCCGGTCCGACGACCTTGGCCCGGTGCAAGCCGGTCTCCACCGCCGTCCTAAGGTGTAGTTTCCGCTCCGGTAGGCGGTTAAAGGTTCCGGATCTGCAACAGTCCGGATCAAAGGAGGTCTGCCGAGCCGAAAATGCCGGGTCCGCGAGCGGCGGCCCCGAAGGAACTTGGGCTTGCAAATTCCAACTTGAAAAAGGTATGCCGTCACAAACCTCTTCAATCTGTAGCTTTCGCGTCCGCGACACCTGGGCTTCCCCGTGGGGATCTCTCCGGGCGTAGGTCCTGTCGGCTTCGTTGGCTCGAAAGCGAAGAATCGGAGAAGTTGCCGTCGGTCGGGTCGGGTAGCCGTGCTGCCCGGATTGACCGTGTCTTCTGGCCGAGTGGTGGAGAAGAACGCGGCAAAGTCTGCAAAAACCAAAAAACGTGAGTATGCAAAATCAGAAAGCAACGTCACAGAGCGCCTCGCTGTCCAGCGGGGTCAGGGGGCGCTTCGCCTCCTTCGTTCTGGCATCGGCTGTCGTGGCGGGTGCCACCTCGGTCCGAGCCGGAAGCGTGTCCTACGACTTCAGCACGGATCCGGTCGCGGCCGGGATCTTGACGGTGGCCGGCAACACGGACCCGTTCTACCAGCCTAGCGGCGGCAATCCCGGTGGCTTCTTGGCCCTCACCTATCCGGTCAACAGCCTCTTCGGCTCGATCGTGTTCGATGACATCGACGACGGCAAGATCGTCTCCTCGTTCACGTTCAATGCCGACCTCCGCGTCGGCAACAGCCAAGGCGACCGCGCGGCCGACGGCTTCAGCATCAGCTTCGCCCGCACCAGCGACCCGATTCTCTCCGATCTTCCGGCGAGCCAAGGCAACCAAGGCAACTGGGCCGGCGGCATCGCCGAAGGCGGTTCCACCACCGGCATCGCCGTCGACTTCGACACCTGGTCCGGCAACACCTTGCCCGACAGTGGCGACATCGAAGGCATCATCGTCCGCGTGGACAACGTGACCGTGCTCAAATACGACATGCCCACCCGGCATGGCGCCGCCACGGATATCACCAGTCTGCAGACCGGGCCCCGCGACGCCGCCTACTGGGCGAATAGCGGTGACGCGACAGCTCCTGCTTCTTGGGCCGGCCTTTCCTGGGTCCCGCTCGTGGTGGAGGTCGATGAGACCGCCAAGCTGACCGTGAAGTTCAAGGGCGCGACCATCCTGGACAAGTTCCAGACCGCCTACTTCCCGAGCTCCGGCCGCATCGTGCTGGCCGGCCGCACCGGCGGCGCCAACGAGCACACGCACTTCGACAACATCAAGCTCGTGACCAAGGCCGCGGCCGCGGACACCGTCAAGCCGACCACCCCCGGCGCGATCGCCAACGTCTCCGCCGGCGCCCGCCGCGTGGCGTTCAACTGGCCCGCCTCGACCGATGATTCGGGCCGCGTCGCCTACAACGTCTATCGCGACGGCACCAAGGTCGCGTCCACGTTGACCGTCACCAACTACGTTGACCTCGGCGTCTCGCCGGGCAAGACCTACGCCTACGCCGTCGAAGCGGCCGACATCTCCGGCAACAAGTCCGGCCAGGTGACGACCTCCGTCAAGACGGCGACCGAAGTCGCCGACGTCGGCTTCCTCCTCGCGGAGATCTACGACGGCATCGGCACCACCGCCACGTCTTCGCTCTACGAAGATGCCAAGTACACCGGCAACACCCCGGACCGCGGCCGTTACATCAACGGTCTCACCTTCGGCGAGCCGAACTTCGGTGACACCTACGGCGAGAACCTCGGCGTCGTCATCAAAGGCGTGCTCACCGCGCCGGAATCGGGCGACTTCGACTTCTTCGTCCGCAGCGATGACAACTCGGACTTCTTCCTGAGCGCCAACGCCACCATCCCGAAGCCCGGCATCGACACGCCGATCGCTTCCGAGGACGGCTGCTGCAAATCGTTCCAAGAGACCGGCGGCACGGCCATCCAGACCACGGCCACCCCGATCAAGCTCGTCGCGGGCCAGAAGTACGGCTTCGCGTTCGTCGTCAAAGAAGGCGGCGGCGGCGATTGGGGCCAGGTCGCGATGCGCAAGGTCGGCGACAAAACCTCGGCCGCCAACCTCAAGCCCATCCAGGGCGCGCTGCTCTCCGGCGTCGCTGACTCCGTCGGCGCGGTCGTGACCATCACCAAGAACCCCTCCGACGTGAGCGTCCCGGCCAACAGCCCGGCCCTCTTCTACGTCCAGGCCACCACCGCCTCGCCCTACACCTCCACGGTGCTCTACCAGTGGTACAAGAACGGTAACCCGATCGCCGGTGCCAACGCCTCCAGCTACCGCATCGACGTCACTTCGGCGGCCGACAGCGGCGCCAAGTACAAGGTGCTCGTCGCGGTTCCCGGCCTCTCGGCCACCAGCACCGAGGCCAGCCTCACCGTGACCGCGGACAACGTCCTCCCGACCGTCCAACTGGTCTCCGGTTCGGCCGCGCTGAAATCCGCCACGGTCCGCTTCTCCGAAGCTGTGACCGCTCCGTCCTCCACGACGGTCGCGAACTACAGCTTCTCCGGTGGCCTCACCGTCTCGGCCGCGACCCAGGTCGATGCCCGCACGGTCAGCCTCACCACCTCGGCCCAGACCGCTGGCGCCTCCTACACGCTCACCGTCAACGGTGTGACGGACGCGGCGGGCAACGCCGCCAAGAGCAGCACCGGCACCTTGCTCAGCTGGTCCGCCATCGGCACCTCCGGCGGCGCCACGCCTGACTCCGTCGGCGGTTATAGCGGCCTGCTCACGGGCGCTGCGGTCCTCACCGCCGACGCCCTCGGCCACACCGGCAAGGCCGGCGACAAGGCGATCGACACGACCACGGCAGGCGGCCCGGTCGTCGCCAAGGAAGCCGCGTTCCTCGCCGTTGCCAACGCCGCGGCGGCGAACGACGAGTTGACCGTGTCGTTCTGGCAGAAGAAGCACGACGTCGCGGACAGCTCCGCCTTCACGCTCGACTCGCCCACGGCCGGCAACGGCCGGAACTTCCACGCGCACGCCCCCTGGAGCAACCAGAACGTGTACTTCGACACCGTCGGCTGCTGCGATGGAGCCACCCAGCGCATCACCGCGGACATCGCGACGTTCCCCGACTACAGCGGCACCGCGGATTGGTGGACCAC
>CAIWVP010000193.1 GCA_903916195.1 uncultured Verrucomicrobiota bacterium
AAGAGGGCCTCCCAGCACAGCCTCAAGTTCATCCGCTGGCTCCGCCGCTCCCTCCGCGACAAACTCACGGAACACGCCGCCCTGCCACTTCTCAGGACCCTCTATGCCTCCTCATAGCTTCCCGATGTGGACACCGTTCGCTATCTACATATGAAAGTAACGGTTGCAAGCATCAATTTCGCTCCTGACCATGCCGGTATCGGTGTCTATTCCACCGACTTCCCTGTCTATCTCACTGAGAACGGCGACCAAGTGGTCATGGTCACCGGATTCCCTTATTATCCGCATTGGAAAAAGCGGAGGGAGGACCACGGCCGTCTGTTCGCCTCGGAGATTCATCGAGGGATCCGGGTGTTGCGCGGATACATCTATATCCCATCGAAGGTATCGGCGGCCCGACGCATGATGCAGGAGACCTCGTTCTGCCTTTTTGCGGCCTTGAACCTTTTCCGTGCCGGGAAACCCGACGTCATCGTCGTCTTCACGCCGCCGTTCTTCCTCGGGTTCGTCGCGGTGATTGCCTCCAGGGTCTGGCGATGCCCGCTGGTGATCAACATCCAGGACCTGCCTCTGGACGCCGCCTTGGCGCTGGGGATGATCCGCAAGTCGGCCTTCTCAGGGTTCATGCTGATGCTGGAGAACTGGATCTACCGCCGGGCGGCATTGGTCGTTACCATATCTGATACCATGCTGAAGACCGTCCTGGCCAAAGGGGTCCGGCCAGAGCGGACCGCGTTGGTGCCCAATTGGATCGACGTGAAGAAGCACTCGGTCTCGGCCGCCCCGGGAGCCTTTCGAAAGCTTCGGCCCGAGATGCACGGGCGCTTCTCCGTCGCTTACGCCGGCAATCTCGGCATCAAACAAGGGGTGGAGCTCCTCCTCAAATTGGCGGAGGACCTCAAGGCCGATTCACGGTTCTGGTTCTTCGTGATCGGCGACGGGGCCGACCGGCCCAGGCTCGAGAAGATCGCGGCGGCGATGGGTCTGGCCAACGTTACGTTCCTGCCTTTTATGTCGCAGGAGGAATATTATTCCATGTTGGCGGACGTCGACCTGATCTTCGTGGCGCAACGCAGCGGGGCCGGGAACAATTTTTTCCCGTCAAAATTGCTCGGTCTTATGGCGCAGCGGAAACCGCTCCTGGTGGCCGCCGATCCGGATTCCGAGCTGGCGTTCACCATCGCCCAGGGCGGTTTCGGCCTGGTGACCGACTATGGCGATGTCCCCGCGCTGCGGAAAAGCCTAGAAACCTTCGCGTCCAGCAGGGAGCTTCTGTCAGCATTCGGGGGGAAAGGCGCCGGAGCTGTCGCCAAGTTCGACAGGAGTACGGTGCTGAAATTGTGGCGGAATCGTATCGCGCAGCTGGTGCGAAGGGATTGAACCGTATCCACGGGGATGCGCGACGAGGTTGGTCCACCGGGTCCGGACCGTGATGAAATTGCTTGGTGCGTGGGATGAAAATCTAATGGAATCACAGACAAAGCGGTCGTGCATCATCATCGGTGGAGGCGGTTACATCGGGAGACGGTGGGCGGGAAGACTTGCGAGCACCAAGCGCTTCGATCGTATCGTGCTGGCCGATCTGGAACGCGGCGATGACGCCTTGCCGCCTGGAGCGGAGTTCGTGGTTTGTGACGCGAGAATACCCCTCGCCGCACAACTGCCGTCGCTCGACCCTGATTGGATATTCAATTTCGCCGCCGTGCACCGGGAGCCCGGCCATGAGGCTCACGCCTATTTCGACACCAACTTGGCCGGGGCGCGCAACGCTGTCGACTATGCGACGGCCACCGGCTGCCGGAACATCCTTTTCACCAGCAGCATCGCGGTCTACGGACCCACTTCGGGCCCGACATCGGAGACGTCCCCACTCTATCCCGTCACACCCTACGGCATCAGCAAATTGTGCGCTGAGTTGATCCAGGACGGCTGGCAGCAGGCTGGACCGGGGCGGCGGCTTTTGGTCTGCCGCCCAGGTGTGATCTATGGCCCGGGTGATCCCGGGAACATCCTCCGGATGATCCGGGCGGTGAAGCGCGGCTATTTTCTGTTCCCTGGCCGACGGAGCCTGCGGAAGAGCTACGGCTACATCGAAGGGTTGCTTGACAGCTTCGAGTTCGCGATCGACGGGGGGCTTGCTCGTTTGACCTTCAACTATGTTGAGCGGGAGACGGAGACGTTGGGGCGCCTCGTTGAGCTGATACAGGACCACTTCGGCAGACGCGTGCCGACCGTCTCCGTGCCGCTTCCTTTGCTGCAAGCGGTCGCGGCCTTGGTGCAGGTCGCAACCCGCGGACGGAGCGCGGTCCATCCCGTCAGGGTACGGAAGGCGGCGGTTTCCACCCATATCGTGCCCAAGATGCTCGGCGAACTCGGGTTCGATTTCCGCTACGATTTTGATCGGTCGCTCAAGGACTGGGCCGCGTCGTCGCCGGAGGATTTCAGCTGATTTCTGGCGATTGCTCGGCGGCGCAGCGCAGCCCGCGATGGAGGTGACTTATGGCAAGCAAAACACACAGCGCAATGGATAGAATGAAAAACGACCTCGTAGTGGTCTGCGGCGGCGGCGGGTTCATCGGCGGGCATCTCGTCGCCGATCTCCGGCGCCAAGGATTCACCCGCATCCGCGCCGTCGACCGCAAACCTCAGACCGGCTGGTACCAGCGGTTCCCCGATGTTGAGAACCTTGTCCTCGACCTCGACCTCAAGGGCAACTGCTACTCCGCCGTCCAGGGCGCGTACACGGTGTACAACCTCGCGGCTGACATGGGCGGCATGGGCTTCATCGAGAACAACAAGGCCCTGTGCATGCTCTCGGTGCTTATCAACACGCACCTGCTCCAGGCCGTCAAGGACCTCGGTATCCAGCGCTACTTCTACGCCTCCAGCGCCTGCGTCTACAACGGCGACAAGCAGCGCGACACCAACGTCACCGCGCTCAAGGAGGAGGATGCCTATCCCGCGTTGCCCGAGGACGGCTACGGCTGGGAGAAGCTCTTCAGCGAGCGCATGTGCCGCCACTTCCGCGAGGACTACGGCATCTGGACCCGGGTCGCCCGCTACCACAATGTCTACGGACCGTTCGGCACCTACGACGGCGGCCGCGAGAAGGCCCCGGCCGCGACCTGCCGCAAGGTCATCGCCGCCAAGCTCGCCGGGACGAACGACATCGAGATCTGGGGCGACGGCCACCAGACCCGTTCGTTCATGTACATCGACGACTGCCTCAAGGGCACGCAGATGCTCACCCACAGCGATTTCGTCGAACCCATCAACATCGGCAGCTCCGAGCTCGTCTCCATCAACCAGCTGGTCGACATGGTCGAGGACATCGCCGGCATCAAGCTCAAGCGCTCCTACAACCTGAAGGCTCCGAAGGGCGTGAACGGCCGCAACTCCGACAACACGCTCATCCAGAAAGTCTTCGGCTGGGAACCCTCGACCCGGCTCCGGGACGGCATGGAGCAGACCTACCGCTGGATCCACGACCAGATGATCGCCCGCAAGGAAGGCAAGGCCGTCCAGAGCTTCCACTGAGATCCCTTCCATGTCCGACCCAGCCCCGCCTCGTGCGGGGCTTTTTGCTTTCCAAGGCGGGCTCGTAGCCGGGACGGCCGTAAGCGTCACGTGTAGCGCCGGTATGCACCGGTTGGCGTGAGGGTCATGGTGTGTGGGATATGACGTTGATGCCTGGAGGAGCGCGGTTGCTGAAGATCGACGGGAAGGGGCGGGTTTGGACGCCGGCTGAGAAGCGGG
>CAIWVP010000194.1 GCA_903916195.1 uncultured Verrucomicrobiota bacterium
CCAACAGAGCGACTTCCACCTTGGTGATTTTACCCACCAAACCGGAGACGGTCAGAGTGGAGGGATAGGCTGTCGCGGTCGGTTTGTCGGAATTGACCGTGATCTGAGCGGCGTTCTCGAAGAGAGAAACCGACGGAACGTCGACGTTGAACGGGAAAGTCGTGGCGGCGGACAACGAACCATCGCTGACCGTCAAAGTGATATCCGTATCGCCCGACAAAATCCCCTTCGGGAAAATCGCCGCTGTACGGTTCGCACCCGTGCCGCTGAGCACAATCCCGGTATTCGGGACCAGCTTCCCATTGCTCGAGGACGCAGTGACCGTGAGCAAGCTCAGGGCAGTGTCCACGTCACCGATGGTGAAGGGACCCTCAAAGAAACCACCGACGCGGACAATCTGCTTCGCGACCGGATTGATGCTCGGAGCGTCGTTCACCGGCGTCACCGTCAAGCCGATGATTGACGAGGTGCTGAAGTTGTTGTTGTCGGTCGCGGTCAAGGTGACGTTGTTCGCACCGGACTGGTTCAGTTCCGGGGTGATGACCACCGTAGCAATGCCGTTGGTGAACGTAGCAGTCACCTTGGCCAGGGTAGGATCACCGAACGAGGCGGTGACGTTGGTGACGGAGCCATCGAAATCAGCCACGGGGACCGTGATGGTCTTCGCGGTGTCTTCGGCGGTGGTCACCGCGGCGATCGCGTTGCCACTGTTGAGGCTCGGCGCGGAAAAGACGCGGAGGACGAACCCACCGGCAATGTTGCCAGCAGAACCCGCGGTCGTGTCCACCACGGAGAGGGACCACACGCCGCGCGGATCCGTTCCAGCGAAACCGGAGAGCACATCGTTGGAGGTGATGCCGCCTGCCGTGAGAGAGGAGCTTCCTGTCGGCAGATAGGCGCCGTTGATGATCGCGGTGCCCGCCGGAATCGCCGACGCGGCCGTGGTCGAGAAATCAATCCGGCTGCGGTTGAGCGCGTTCAGACCCGCTGCATTGCCCAACAGCACGACGATTTTTCCAGTCGGACCGGTCAAGAAGACCGCGAGGTCCGCGGGGTTCGGGTGGGTCACATCCGCGAGCGTCACTTCAAGACGGCCGATGTTACCGATGAAGTTGGTCGGAATCGTCAAGGTCGCCGGGAAAGGCGAGGCATTGGCGTTGTCGTTGATGGTGATGTTACCCGAGTTGGCTCCGGAGGAAGTTGCGAAGACCGCTTGGGCAACCGGGGCGACCGTCACGTCCAGACTGACGGTGTTGGTGCCCAAAACTCCGGCTGAGCCGGTATCGACGATGGAGATGGTCAACGTCGCCGTGCCCGAAGCCGCTCCTCGCGGATTGATGGTCAAGGTGCGGTTGGTGGAGGACAGCGTGCCGGTCACAACCAATCCAGCGGACTCGACGATGTTCGTGTTGCTCGAGGTCGCGGTGATGGTGAGGTTGGACAGCGTGCTGTCGACATCGGTGACCACGGCGGAGAGCGACACCGACTTTCCAACCACGGTGTTCACGCTGTTGGTGGACAAGGTGATCAGCGGAGCGTCGTTGACCGCGGCGACGGTCACGGTCAGGACGACCGGGATCGATTCACCGACGCCATCTTTGGCGACGACCGTCACGGTCGCCGTTCCATTGGCGTTGGCCTTGGGCTGGATGACCAAGACGCGATTTGTACCATCGCCCGTGACCAGAAGGTCATTGGGGACGAGGCTCGTGTCGCTCGAGGTGACCTTGAAGGTCATCGCGGACAACGGAGTATCGCTATCCTGCAGCTTCAACGGAACGTTGACCACCGTGTCCTCGGTCGCCGAGATGACGGTGTTGGTCACCGTGAGAAGCGGGGTGGTGAAGACGTTCAGCGTCCACGACCGGATGGAACCGGAATTGAACGACTGGTCGTCGGCAGCGAAGAGGTCCCAAGATCCATTGGGGTTCCCGCCGTTGAAGGCCGCCAAAAGAGTTTCGAACGGGGCCACCGGGCCTCCGGGATACAAGTCGGTGCCACTGATGTCACCAGCGAGGTCGACCACGTCGGTCGGCTTGTAGGTGCCGTCACTGATCACCGACGAGTCGGGCAGCGATGCAGTGGCCGCATCCGCGAAGGACAGGTTGACGCCGTTCAGCGCGAAGCGGTCGCCCGCATCGCTCATCAACTGGACCGCTTTGATCCCGTACTTGAGCGCGACATTGACGTCGTCCGGGTAGGCGTGGGCGACACCGTTCAGCGTGACAGTCACGCGTTCGATGGTGCCAAGAAGGTTGCTGGTGACCAACGACGACGGGAACGGCGTCGCCGCAGCGGTGTCGGACACGAAGGTGTTCGGCCCCGTTGAACGCGAAATCGCGTCGTTGATGATGATGGGGACGGACTGGGTGAGGCTGGTCTGGCCGAAGGCGGATGCAGCCGTCAAGAAGGACGCCGCGCCTCCTGTCGCCCAACGCAATATCCTGCGCGCGCTGTTAGTATTGAAGTTCATCGGGTTGACTATGTTTAGTTCACTCAATTCTTGACAAGCTAATTCACAAGGGGCCGCTAGCGGCGCAAACACGCCACTCGCACTGCATCCTTGCTATCTGATGTTCTCGGTTCAATAGCGGGACCATTTTAGGACCCTTGTTTGCTTGATTTTGGAGCTATCTTTCCCTCGGCACTAGGAATTCCTCTGCTGCATACCACGGCCTAGGAGGGTTCGTCCAGACTATTGTGGATCAGGGTTTTGTCGACCTTCGATCGAGGAACGTTTGTTCGCCCGTGGAGACCGCTCGGTCCCACGGGGTTTCGTGCCGGGCCGAGCCGTTGCTCCCGCTCTATCCGCAGCGGCACCCGGCCGTCGAGGAACAGGTTTCGAAAACCACTTGGCGAACCAGGGAGACTGATGGGCCGTGGAATCGGTTGCTCGACACGGCTTTTCATGGATCGCGCTCACGTTCGGCCAGCGTCTTGATCGCCCCCGCCAAAGACGCCAGGTGGACGGATAGCTGGAAGCGGCCCTCGAACGCTTCCCGATAGCGAAGCCCGTCCTCGCTCCTCGCGACCTTGAGCAATGCGACCGCGGCGAGGTCTGGGCGTCGGGGTTCGACGATGCCGGACCTGCCTGAAGGCAGCATCTCGGGAATCGCCCGCCAAAGAGTGGTCACCACGGGTAATCCGTAGGCCATCGCCTCGGCTACTCCGAGAGGTTGGCCTTCGGTGGCGTAGTAGGACGGGAACAGAAAGACATCCGCGGATCGGAAGGCGTCGGCCTTTGCGGCACCGGACAAGAACCCGACCTGACGGACCCGCCCGACGGCATCGGCGCAGGCAATCCTCTGAGAGAACACCTCTTGGAGCACGGGGTCCGGGAAAGTGCCGGCGACGACCAGGTGGAACCGCAAGGGCGGCGTGACGTCAGCGGCGAGCCGGTTGGCGATGGTGACGGTCTCGACGGCATCGAAGACGCCCTTGTCCCGGGTGCACAGGGCCATGAACAGGACCTCGATATCCCCTCCTGCACTCGACCTGCGTGCAAGCCGGTGAGCCCGATGGGACGCCAAAGTCGCTAGAAAATCGGCACAAGGGTCCGCGACACCGTTGCCGACGATCGCCACTGCGCGTGGATGGAGTTTCTCGGCGTCGGTCTGGCTGAAACGCGATAGCACGATGCTCAACGCCACCCCCCCCAACAACCGTTGCGTGACCCAGCGTTCCCAGGGTCGAGCATCGGTCTCAAGCCAGGACCCGAGCCCGACTCCGTGCCAATGGAACACGACCTTCCGGAACCAAGGCCGCAGGAGCGCCATGACGATCCAGTCCCGATAGAGCGGGGTCCTTTTCGGCGGTGTCGGCACGTAGTACAGGGTGTCGGCACCGTGACGGACGCGGAACCAGATGGCGCGCGCGCAATAGCCGAGCAATCTCGGCAACTTCCCACCCCGGGCTGAACCGACGTCGCCGAGGTCGTCGGATAATCGCGCGTCGACGTGGAAGACCTCGATGCCCAAAGAGGGGTCGGCACGGAAACCGTCGACGAGGTACTTCACCATCTGGCTCTGGCCGTGGAGCGGCGGCGGCACATGGGCAAAGACGAGGAGCTTCATCGGCCCGCGGATTTGGCTCCGCATGGGGACAAAATCAAACCGGAATCGGCCGGACCGCTGCGGACCGGGCCTTTTTACTGCCCCTTGGACCATGGGATCGCTAGATTTCTTCCCGCGTGGCCGTCGCCTCTCCCATCGTCCGTCTGCTGCTCGATCTCATCGCGGTCCCGAGCGTCAATCCGGCCTTCCTGCCGCTCGGCGATGTCCGTGCGGGCGAGGCCCGGGTCGGCGAGCTGGTGGCCGAGACGGCGCGGGCGGGCGGATTGGACGTGACCCAAGTCGACGCCGCTCCCGGCCGAGCGAACATCATCGCCCGGCTGAGACCCAGCGGTCCGGTGAAGCACCGTGTCCTGCTCGCGCCGCACCTCGACACGGTCGGTTTCCCGGCGCTCGACGCGCTGTTGCGCCCGAAGCTCGCGTCCGGACGCGTCATCGGACGCGGCGCCTGCGACACGAAGGGCTGCGTCGCCGCGATGCTCTCCGCGGTGCTTGCCGTCGCGAAATCTGGTCGACGGCCGATTTCCACGGAGATCGTCTTCCTCGGATTGGTCGACGAGGAGAACGGCCAGGCCGGCTCCCGATTCCACGCGCGGCATGGCGACAAGGCGGATCTGGCCGTCGTCGGCGAGCCCACGCGTCTCGAGGTGGTCACCGCGCACAAGGGCGACGTCTGGCTGCAGCTCCGGACGCGCGGACGGAGCGCCCATGGCGCGACGCCGCGGCTCGGGCGCAACGCCGTGCATGCGATGGCCAGGGTGGTCGAAGCGCTCGAGGTGGATTACTCGGCGGAGCTCGCGGCGCGTGCCCATCCGCTCTTGGGATCGCCGACCCTCAACGTCGGCGTGATCCGCGGCGGCACACAGCCCAACATCGTGCCCGACGAGTGCGTCATCTCGGTCGATCGCCGGACTCTTCCCGGCGAGACCGAGGCCGGCGTGAAGCGGGAGATCGCGGCGTTGCTGCGGCGCAAGAAGCTCAAGGCGGAGTTCGAGAACCTCCGGCTCTCCGCATGCGATCCGTTGGAGACCGATCCGCGGCTGCCGCTCGTCCGTTCGCTCTGCCGGGCGGCCGGCCGTCGCCGCACGCTCGGCGTCCATTACTTCTGCGACGCGGCTCCGCTGGCCGCCGGCGGCATCCCCAGCGTGGTGTTCGGGCCCGGCGACATCGCTCAGGCGCACACCGACGACGAATGGATCTCGGTCGCCAGCCTGGAGCGCGGGGCCCAGGTGCTCGAGAAATTCCTGCGGTCGCTGGACTGAACATCGGATGAATCCCACACCGTTCTATCGTCCGCTGCCACCCGGCCCGGACCCGGCCACCCGCTGATGCGCGTCGCTTTCCTCACCCACGAACCGTTCTACCCGCCAAGCGGAGGCGGCTCCGCGGAAGCGGTCTATCTGGTGGACGAGTTCGTCCGGCGCGGGCACCAGGTGCACCTGTTCTGCCCCGACTTCCCGGACCGCGCAGCTGTGGCCGGGAAGCACCGCATCCACATCCATCCGTTCACGCGTTGGGAGATGGGGCGCTACACGCGGCTGCGGAACCTCAAGTACCTGCTGTATCCCGGCGCGCTCGCGGCGCACGTACGGCGGACCTTGATCTCGCAGCAGAAGATGCGGCGCGAAGAGTTCCGTTTCGACGTCCTCTTCGCCCAGCACACCATCGCGGCGGTGGCGGCGGGAAAGCTCCGCGTGCCGTTGCGGACGCCCGTGGTGCTGAACTTCTTGGATTATCTGACCGGGTTCATGGAAACGTGGCCGGGCTGGGTCATGCCGGGACCGGTCGTCCGGGCGCTCACCCGTTTTGAACTGGGCTTGCCGCGGCGATACGATGTCGAGGGCGTGCTCACGGTGTCGGAACCGCTGGCGGAACGCTTCGCCGCGACCGGCTTCCCGCGCGAACGGATCCGGGCAATCCAATATGGCTACGATCCGGTTCTGTTCCATCCCTATGCGAGCGGGGAACGGGGAACGGGGAACGCGGAGCCGGTGGTGGTGATGCACGGGTCGTTCGACCAGCATCACCTCGGCCCCATCGCGCGGACCGCGGTGGCGCGGGTCTTCGCCGCGCGTCCGACGACGACCTTCCGTTTCGTCGGGCGCGAGACACCGGCGCTCAGGAGCTTCGCGGCGAGCGTGCGCGCGATGAATCCGGGGATCCGGCTGGAGCTGACCGGATTCATCCCGTACGAAGAGGTCGCGCGACAGGTCGCGTCGGCCGATGTCGGCCTCGTGCCGTACGAGGCATCGAACGGCACCCACTGCGCTTTCGTGGCCAAGGCGGTCGAGTATCTCGGCTGCGGCGTCCCGGTGGTCAGCACGCCTTTGGAGAATCTCCGCCGCTACTTCGCGGACGAGCCGGCGATGAAGTTCAGCGGGATGGACGGCGCGAGCTTCGGCGACGCCGTCCTCGCGTGGCTCGCGGTACCGGTCGACGAGCGTCGTCGCCTCGGACTGGCGGCCAGCCGACGCGTCGGCCGCGATCTCGATTGGCGGGCGATCACGGGGAACGCGGTGCAGGCCGTCGAGACGATGACCGGCAACCCGGCGGAGGCCGGCGCATGAGCGCTGCCAAGGACGGATTCTTCCGGCAGAGCGCTTGGCTGGCCGCCGCGACCGTCCTGGGCGGCGCATTGATGACCGCGGTGCATCCCGTCGCGTCGCAGATGGGCGATACCGAGTACGGCGTGCTGGGCGCGATGCTCCGGCTCTTCCTGCTGCTCGGGATCCCGAGCGGTGGCTTGCAGGTCGTCTTCGCCCAGCAATCCGCCGCCGCGGTCACGCCGGACCTCCAACGGCGGCTCGCCGTCACGGCGCGCGGCGTGTTGTGCGGGATCGCCGTGGTCTGGTCGACATTGGCCGTGGTCACGCTCGTGTGGAGCGAAGCGATCGCGCGCCGGCTCAACCTGACCGATGCGACGGTGCTGTGGCCCACGCTCGCGGCGGCGTTCACCTGGCTGGCGCTGCCCGTGTTCAAAGGTCTGCTACAAGGACGCCAAGAATTCGGCACGCTCGGTTGGATCGGGATCCTCGAAGGCGCGGGCCGGCTCGGGGCGATGGCGGTCGTCGTCCTGGGATTCCACGGCCATGCGGCGGGTGCGATGGGCGCGGTGGTTTTTGGACAGGCGCTCTCCTTCGTCGTCGCCCTCCGCGCCACGAGGAGCGTCTGGCTCGCTCCCGGCGCCGAAACAGATTGGTCCGGCTGGATCCGGCGCGCGGTACCCTACTCCGCCGGTGCGGCAGGTTTGTTGGTGCTGTCGCTCTTCGACCTCGTCTATCTGCAGGCGACGATCCCAGCGGCGCAGGCCAAGGCCTTCTCGCTGGGCCAGCTCTATCTTCCGGCGGCCACCATCGGGTTCGCGTTGACCCAGATCACCGTGCCGTTGGCGATGGTGATGTTCCCCAAGATCGCCCGGAGCGTCGCCACCGGCGTGAAGTCCGATGCTCTGGCCCTCGCCCTCTCGGGCACCGCGCTGCTCGGGTGTTGCGGCTGGATCGCCGTGCTGGCGCTGCCGAAGCTGCCCCTGCAGATCCTCTACTTCCGGACGCCCGCCAACTGGATGGCGGCCCCGCTCGTGCCTTGGTGCGTCTTCGCGATGCTCTCGTACGTGCTCGCCAACGTGCTGGTGACCGACCACCTCGCCCGGGCGCGCTTCGCCGTGGTGCCGTGGGTCGTCGCGATCGCCGCGGCCTACGTGTCCGTGCTGGTGATACTGAAGCCGACCTTGCTCGCGATGGACCCGCTCGCGGCCTATCGGCTGGTGGCCTCGGTCGTGGCCGGAGCGAACCTATCGCTTCTCGCCGTCGCCGCTTGGTTCACCTGGGGCGGAAAGCGGACGTCGACGACCTGAGCCGGAAGCCAGGACCGCGTCCTTCGCGTCTTTGAACGGATCGAGCCCGTCTTCCCCGGAGGCTCACTTCGCCGGAGCCGCCACCGCGGCGGTCACCTTCTCCGGCGCGCTGACGACCAAGGTCACCGGTTGCGTGCGGGGCCGCCAGGTGCGGTCGTCGGCCGTGGCGGTGCCCACGATCGTGAACACGTGCTCCTTCGCGGCGGCTTTCTCCGACACGATGAGGCGGATGGTCGCGAGATTCGCGTTGGCCGGGACCGGGCTGACGGTCGCGAAGACGCCCTCGGGCAATCCGTCGATGCGCAGCGGGATCTCGTTGGTGACGCCGCGCCGGTCCGCCTTCACGACGAACTCCGTGGTGTTCGCCGGCGAGACCGAGTTCGTCGGCAACGCGACCACCGCCAACTTGAACGGATCGGTCCGGAAGAACGGGGATCCGGGCAACATCGCGGTGAGGAAAAGCGGGATCCTGTTCACCGTGAGCGGCACCGGTGCCGCGACGTGCTCGGCCACGGTGGCGCCGTCGACCGTCGCCTCGGCGCGGATCATCAGCGGACGGGTGGAGACCTCGGAATTGTAGGCGGCCGAGAACACGAGCTTCGCGCGCGACTGACCGGAAGGCACGGTGACCGCCGGCAGGCTCACGCCGGACAGATCCTCGGCGAGCACCCGGACCTCGCCGGTGAAACCCGCGCGTCGAAAGACGCTGATGTCGAACGACCCGCCGCTGTTCTGTTCCGCGCCGGCCGCGAGCGTCGCGACATCGACCGAGAAGGGCGCCGCAGGGATCACCGACAAGAACCCGAGCGACGGAGCCGTGGCCGGCTTGGTCACCGTGCGGCCGGCCGCTTCCCCGGTCGCGACCGGATCCAGACGGAAGTGGCCGGTCCCGGCATCCGGACGCGCGCTGAAGACCAGCCATCCGCTCGCCGGACTTTCCGGCGCGAACATCAAGGTTCCCGCGCTGACCCCGGGCGGCAAGATCCCGCCGGTGACGCGCACGACACCGTTGAAACCATTGCGCCGCTCGATGTCGCACCGCACGGCGGTATGACCTCCGGCATGGACGCGATATCGGTCCTGCGCGAGGCGGACCGTGAAATCCGGCGTCGTATCCGGCGGGCGCACGGTCATCCGATACCCGAAGCGTTCGCCCCCGCGGTCGGTGAGGTCGCGGATCGAGAGCAGGTATTCCGCGTCCTTCTTCGCGTCGAACTCGATGCGCGCGTCGAGGCCGTTGGCGTCGTCGTTGCGCTGGAGCACCGCGCCGGTCGGATCGCTGAGCGTGAGCAGGACATCCAGCGGCGATCCGAACTGCCGCGCCCGGACCTCCACCACGAGCTTCTGGTCGGCCACAGCTTTGAAGCGGAAGACGTCCGAGTCCTTCGGTTCCCCGATGCGCCCGTTCAACACCCCCGGGACAGTGATGACGTTCGCGTTGGTCGCGGTGCCATTGGGCTCGGCCTCCATCTGCTCAGGCAGGTCGCCGGCCTCGAACGGCAAAGGATTCGACCGGCCCCGGAGCGTCGCGAGGCGCACGTCCTGCAGACCCGGCGGAGCGTCGGCGGCGATGGCGACGGCAAGTTTTTCGCGGCCATCCAGGTTCAGACCTTTGAGTCCGACATCGACCGTCGTGCCTCGGCGTCCGCCGAACGGGAAAAGGAAATCGAGGTAGGGGAGCGTCCCGGCGACAAGGCGGTAGCGGTAGTTGCCGCCCCCTTGGAAGCGGAGGTCCTGGATCTTCGCGAAGTAATCGGCCTCGGCGGGCGCGGTGAAATCGAGGAACGGATCGAGACCGTGGAGGTCTTCGCTGCGAGCGATCTCCTTCCCGGCGGCATCGAGCAGGAGAAGCGTCGCGTCCAACGGTGAGCCGGTGCGGTTCGCCTGCACGTCGAAAAGGATCCGCTCGCCGGACTTCGCGTGGAACCGGAAGAGATCCGCCTCGGTGCTGGCGTGGATCACGCCGGAGACCGCGACCGGGAGCGGGATCGATTGCGCCTCGGGCAGCAGGTTGTTCGGTTCGCGTTCGATGAGCTCGGGCAGCTCGCTGACGTCGATGGCGACCGGATTGGAGACGCCGGTCGACGAGGCGGCGCGCAGTTCACGCGGGCCGAACGGCGCGTCCGCGGCGACGACCAGGCGCACCTCGACCGACTTGACGTCCGCCGGCGACGCCTCGCCGGTCAATCCGCCCTTGGCGGATTCGAGCACGACCGTCGAGGAGCCGGACTTCGGAAGGAGGGTCGCGACGACGCCTTCGCCGGTGACGAGGACCTTGTCGACGGCGCCGAGGCGTTCGCCGTCCAGGGTGAGCAGGTTGGTGGTGCCGCGCTGGAACCAACGCACCGAGGCCGATTCCAGGCGCTGGAGCGACTGGGCGCCCAAGCGGCCGTTCTCGGCGAGGCAGACGGCGGCGAGGAGGACGAGGATCGAGGAGCGCACAGGAGACACGGTCGTTCGGGAGGTTCGCCGCCAGATGGCGACGGTCGCGGGATCGATGGAAACCAGGCGGGTTTCCGTCGGTTCAGCTGAACAGTCCGAGCACCGGCTCGGCCTGGACCAGTTCACGCGGTTGGTTGAGGTGGTTCATCACCATCGTGTGGGGATCGATCCCGAGCGCGTGGTAGATGGTGGCGACGATCTGCGTCGGGTGCACGGCGTTCTCGGCGGGGCTGCTGCCGGTGGCGTCGGATCTTCCGTAGAGCGCTCCGCGACCGACGCCGGCGCCGGCGATGAAGGCCGTGTAGCAATACGGCCAATGGTCGCGGCCGTCGGGCGAATTGGTGTTGCCGCTGGTGCTGACGCCGAGGCGCGGGCTGCGGCCGAACTCGCCGAGCGCGACCACGAGCGTCTCCTTGAGCAGGCCGCGCTGGTCCATGTCCTCGATGAGCGCGCTGAGGCCGGAATCGAGCTTCGGGCAATGCAGGTTGCGGAGCGGGCCGAAGTTCGCGGCATGGGTGTCCCATGCGTCGACGGTCGGATCACCGTTCGCGACCGCGGGCCAGTTCATCTGCACCACGCGGGTGCCGGCCTCGATCAAGCGGCGCGCGAGCAGGCAGCCTTGGCCGAAGGTATGGCGACCGTAGGTGTCGCGGAGCTTGTCGGGCTCCTTTCCGAGGTCGAACGCATCGCGTGCGCGCCCGCTGCTCACGAGGTCGAAGGCCTTGTGGTAATAGCTGTCGAGGGCGTACTTGCCGACCGCCTTCTCCATATCGGGCATCGCGTCGTTGACGGTCTTGAGCAATGTCTCGCGCCGGCCGAGGCGCTCCTTCGAGACCTCTTTGCGGAGCGTCAGGTCGGCGAGGTTGATCTCTTTCGCCGGATCCTGGTAGAAGTAGTATGGATCGAACGCCGCGCCGAGGAAACCGGCGGTGCCGCCCTTGCCGATGACGTTCGATTCCTGCAACGGACGCGGCAGCATGACGAACGGCAGCATCGGGACCTCGGGCGGCCGGAGACGCGAGATCTGCGAACCGAGATGCGGGAAATCGTTCGGCGCCGGCGGTTCGAGCTGGCCGGAAGGCGACACGCGGTCCGGCGTGTAGCCGGTCATGATCTGGTAGATCGCGGCGGTGTGGTTGAAGAGCCCGACCGGCGTGTAGCTCATCGAGCGGATGAGCGTGGCCTTGTCGATCTGCTGGGCGAGCTTCGGCATCACCTCGCTGAGGAAGGTGCCGGGCACCTTCGTGCGGATGGGCTTGAAATCGCCGCGGACGTTGGACGGCGCGTCGGGCTTCGGGTCCCAGATGTCGATGTGGCTCGGTCCGCCCTGGAGGTAGAGGATGATGACCGACTTCGCCTTGCCCCAGCCGTTCTTGGCCATGCCGGCGGCCGGTCCGGCTCCGGGCGCCTGCTCCGCTTGGAGCCGGAGGATGTCCGCGAGGCTGACGCCGACGAGGCCGGCGCCGCCGAGGCGGAGGAACTCACGGCGGCTGAAGCCGTCGCAGGTCGCGCCGAATTTTCCGGGGATGGAGATCATACAGAGCGTTGGGTTCTAGGCTTGCTCGGCTTTAGAAGCATGGTGACGTAGGACATCACGGCAAAAGTCGAGCAGCTCATCGTAAGTAAGAAGGCTCTTGCAGTCGTTGGTTTGGTGACCGCAAATCTTAAATTCTACTTGGTCGAGACAGCTACCAACGTGGTCAACGCTGGGCGAGTTCTCGTACTGCTTCCAATATTCTTTCCCGCCGGTTTTGGATTTTCCGTTATCGTAGGTTCCTGCGAGTTCCCAATCCAAATCCTTTCCAGTATAGTAATCTTTACCGCCACTTTCTATCACCGCTCGGTGAATGGCCTCTTTATAGCACTGCCTCGTGGATAGAACACCTCCACGTTTTCTATCTCGCGTGAAATGACTTGAAGCCTTTCGGTGAAGCCAGTCGCGGTATTTTTCGCATGATAGCCGTCCCTCGAGGAAAATAGGCAAAGGATACTCGGGCTCAGTCATGGCGTGTCCTCACCGGTTGAACAAGAACGCCGGGCTGTTGAGCAAGGCCCATGCGAGATCCTGGGCGCCTTCGAGCCGCTTGCCGCCTTCGCCGAGCTGGATGGCGGCGAGTTCTTTCTCGGTGGGCGGACGGTTGAGGCAGCTCAGATAGACCTCCTCGACGACCTTGCGGTCGTCCTTCTCGGCGATGACCAGCTTGGCGAAACGATTGTCGGCGCTGGTGACACAATCGCCGAGCGTGGGGCCGTTGATGAGGTTGAGGGCGTGCGAGAGGGTGACGTTGCTGCTGCGCTCGCATTCGCAGGCGCTCTGGCGCTTCGGCCGGCCGAAGAGCGTGAGGAAGTCGTTGCCGCCGACCATACCGTCCGGCACCGAGACGGCGCGCAGGCCGGCGGGCAGGTCCTTGAACTGCGCCCGATGGCCCGTCGCCACCGACACGGCGTCGAGCATCTGCTCGGCGCTGAGGCGGCGCGGGACGGCGTGGGAGAAGTTCATCGTGTCGTCCTCGTTCCAGCGGTTCGGCACGATGCTGAGCTGGTAGGCGCGCGATTGGCAGAGCGTGCGGAGCAGCCAGCGCACGTCGTGGCCGCTCTTCACGAACCCGGTGGTGAGCGCCTCGAGGAGAGCCGGATTGCTGGGCGGGTTGCCGGCACGGATGTCGTCGACCGGATCGATGATCCCGCGGCCGAAGAAGTAGCTCCAGAAGCGGTTGACCGTGGACCGGGCGAAGTAGGGGTTCCCGGGCGAGGTGAGCCACTCGACGAAGGCGGCCCGCCGGTCCTCTCCCGACGCGATCTCGCGGGCGTGGCCGTACGGGACGTGCGGCGGAACGGGCTTGTCGTTCTTCGGGTGCTTCACCTCACCGCCGTCGTAGTTCTGGTAGACGATCTCCTCGGAGATTTGCTCGGAGGCGTAGGTCTCGGTGCCGCGGATGAGCGTGTCGCGGCCGAGCGTGCCGCGCTTGAAGGCGACCTGGGCGAAGAACGCGCCGAACTCGTAGTACTGGTTCTGCGTCCAGCGCTCGAACGGATGGTCGTGGCACTTGTTGCAGTTGAAGCGCACGCCGAGGAACGTCTGCGACACGTCCTCCGTCATCTTGCCCGGGTCGCGGAGCGCCCGGAGATAGTTGCCCGCGGGGTTCTCGAAGGTGCTGCCCTTGGCGAGGAGCAGGTCGCGCGCGAACTGGTCGTACGGACGGTTCTTGGCGAACTGTTCCTGGATCCACGTGCGGAAGACCCAGACGCCTTTCTTGCCGAGGTTCTCCGAGTTGCACTGGAGCAGGTCGGCGAACTTGTTGGCCCAGAACTCCGCGTAGGTCGGGGACCCGATGAGCTCCTCGACCAAGGCCTCCCGCTTCTTCCGGGATCCCGTGGCATCGGCCAAGAATGCGCGGACCTTCTCCGATGTCGGCGGCTGGCCGGTGAGGTCCAGATGGACGCGACGGACGAACTCGGCATCGGTGCAGAGGTCCGACGGGTTGATCTTCATCCGCTGGAGCTTCACGTTGACGTGCTGGTCCACGAAATTGTGCTCCGGCATCGCCGCGAACTGGTATCCGGAACGGTCGCCCATCACGACGACCTCGCGGGCCGAGTACAGGCCTTCGTAGCGGACCAGCACCGCCATCTCGCCGCGGCGCAGCGCGGTGAGCGTGCCATCCTTCACGAGCGCCACCTCCTCGTTGTTGCTCGAGAGCACGGCTTCGCGCGTGACATCGCGGGTCGTCCCGTCGGGATAGGCGGCCAGCACGATGAACTGTTGCTGCCGGCCGGGCAGGTCGATCTCGACGGTCGCCGGCAAGATGGTGATGTTCGTGGCCCGGGCCTTCGCGACGTCCTCGAAGCGGGCGCCCTCGGCGATCCAGCGCTTGAGCAGCGCGTGGTAGCGGGAGCCCGGCTTGATTGCTTGACGGCCCTCGTGCGGCACCTCGGCGAGCGGCTTCTGGAGCATCAGCGATTCGTCGACCGCGGCACGGTTGAACCGCCGGCCGCTCAGGTCGTTGACGAGCGCTTGGTAATCGAAATCCGGATCGTAGCCGCGCAGCGACAGCTTGAAGCCGTTCTTGCCCTTCGCCGACCCGTGGCAGGTTCCCTGGTTGCAACCGGTCTTGCCGAGCACCGGCTGGATCTCGCGGACGAAGCCCACGGGATGTTCATCGATCCCGGCGACCTTCACCACGAGCTTCGCGGCCAGGCCGCCCGCCGCGACGGTGACGATGGATTCCCCGGCGGACTTGCCGGTCAGATAGCCGTCGGGCTCGACCCTGACGGTCGCGGATCCCGCGGTGAGCGTCGCCTCGCCGGTGAGATCGACCTCGCCTCCATCCGTCCGCTCGCCGAAGACCAACACCTTCCGCGAATCGCGGGCGTCTTCGAGCGTCAACGTGGCCGGCTCGAGGCGCAACGACCGGACCGCGGGCAGCGGCGGCTTCGGCGGGACGACCTTGTCCGGCGCGCGTTCGCCCGCCGCCGGGATGACGCACGGCAACAGGACGGCGAGGACACAGCAGAATCGTTTCATTGCAGTCGCAGGCATTGCCGGAACCGGATCGGGGATGACTTCGACAAGTTAGTTTCCGCCGATGCTCTGGAACAAGCGCGAATTCAACGGGCGCTGCCGAGCTGCCGAGCGGTCCACGACGACAATCAGACCAGCATCGGCTTCACGACCTCGCCATGCACGTCGGTCAGGCGGAAATCCCGGCCTTGGAAGCGGAAGGTCAGCTTCTCGTGGTCGAAGCCGAGCAGGTGGAGCATCGTCGCATGCAGGTCGTGCACGTGGACCTTGTCCTTCACGACGTTGAAGCCGAAGTCGTCGGTCTCGCCGAGGCTGAAGCCCCGTTTCACGCCACCGCCGGCGAACCACATCGAGAACGCCTGCGGATGGTGGTCGCGTCCGAGCGAGCGCCCGAGTTCGGCGCTGGCCTCGACCTGCGGCGTGCGACCGAATTCACCGCCCCAGACGACCAACGTCTCGTCGAGCAGGCCGCGCTGCTTCAGGTCCCTCACCAGAGCGGCGCAGGCCTTGTCGGTGATCGCGGCCTGGCCTTTCACGCCGCCTTTGACGTCGCTGTGATGGTCCCATGCCTCGTGGAAGAGCTGGACGAAGCGGACACCGCGCTCGACGAGCCGCCGGGCGAGCAGGCAGTTGTTCGCGAAGGAAGCCTTGCCCGGTTCCGCGCCGTACATCTCGAGCGTCTCTTTGGATTCCTTCGAGATGTCCATGAGCTCGGGTGCGCTCGTCTGCATGCGGTAGGCCATCTCGAAGGCGTTGATGCGCGTGGCGATCTCCGGATCGCCGACCACGCCGAGGCGCTGCTCGTTGAGGTCCTTCACCGCATCGAGCGTCTTGCGTTGGAGCGACGAGCTCATACCGGCCGGATTGGACAGGTAGAGCACCGGGTCCGCGCCCTTGCGGAAGAGCACGCCTTGGTAGGACGACGGCAGAAAACCCGAACCGTAGTTGCCCGCGCCGCCGCTGAGGCCGCCGGCGGAGTTCATCACCACGTAGCCCGGAAGGTCCTGCGACTGGCTGCCGAGGCCGTACGTGACCCACGAGCCCATGCTCGGCCGGCCGAACTGCTGCGAGCCGGTGTTCATGAAGATCTGCCCCGGCGCATGGTTGAAGGCGTCGGTGGTCATCGACCGGACGATGGTGATGTCGTCCGCGACACCGGCCAGTTCGGGCAGCGCCTCGGAGATCCACGCGCCGGACCGGCCGTGCTGCGCGAACTTGAACTCCGGTGCGTAGATCGCCGAATCCGGCTTGATGAAGGCGTACGTCTGGCCTTTGAGCACGTCCTTGGGGACGGGCTGGCCGTTGTACTTCGCGAGCGTGGGCTTGTGGTCGAAGAGCTCGAGCTGGCTCGGCGCACCGGCCATGAAGAGGTAGATGACCGACTTCGCCTTGCCGGGGAAATGGCCCTTCTTCGGCGCGAGGGGGTCCGTGGTCCCGGCAACCAACCGCGTGGCTGCTGGTTTCGCGGCGGCGGCGGATGCCTTGTCGCCGAGCAGCGAGGCCAGGGCGATGGAGCCGAGCCCCACGCCGCATTCGCGGAAGAACCAGCGGCGGGAGAGGAAACGTCGGCGTTCGAGATCGAGTTCGAGGGGGAGGTTCATGGTTCGTCTTCGGAAGCACGTTCAGGTGACAACAGCGCCGGGAGATCGCATCGGCCGTCCACCACGCGGGCGATCTCCACCAGCCCGGAAGAGGTGATCCGGTAAAGCACAAGGTTCGGGTTGACCGGGAAACCGCGTAGGACCGGGGCGAGGTCGCCACGGCGCCTGCCCAACTCCGGGTGCGCCGCCAATCTCTCGAAAACCTCCTCGATCCGGGCGATCTTGCTTTCCGCCACCGAGGGACCGAAAGCGTTCTCCAGTTGGGCGGCCAAAGCTGCCAAGTCGGCTTCGGCGTCCGGGGTGATGAGATACTCAGCCATCACGCAGCCACGGTCGTTGGCCGCCGCGGACGCCGGCCAGCCGGCTTTGCCTTGGCGCGAAGACCGGCCCGCAGCTCCGCGAAGACTTCGCGTCCGGGGCGCGATATCTTCCCGTCCTGTCCCGAATCGATCCCCTTCTGCACCTCGTGCCGCAGCCACGAGAGTTTCCGCTGCTTCTCGGTCTCTTCGTATTCCTCCCACACGACCCAGCGAGCGAACTCCACCTGGTCGTCGGGCACGAGGCGGTTGAACTCAGATTTCAGTTCTTCGAGCGTCATAACGGTTCCTTACTCCTTCGTGATGGTCTCGTCGAGGTTGAGGATGGCGCGGGTCACCGTGCTCCACGCGGCGAGGTCGCCGAGGCTCGCGCCCGGCGGCAGGGGCGCCGGATTCTTCGGGTCGGAGTAGGCGAACTGCGACGCGTCCTTCGGCTTGGCGGCGAACTCCTCCCGCGCCGATGCGAGCAGCTTCAAGAGCACCGCGGCCTCGGCGGCGGTCGGCGTCCGGCTCACGCACTGGCGGAAGGCCCAGGTCGCGCGCGCCGCATCGGATGGCGCCGCGCTCAACGTGCGCCAAGCCAACCAGCGTGCGGCCTGGTTGAAGGTCGGTTCGTTCAACGTCGTGAGCGCCTGGAGCGGCGTGTTCGACCGGTTGCGGCGCACGCAGCTCTGCTCGGCGGCGGGCGTGTCGAACATCAGCATCGCCGGATACGGGACGCTGCGCTTCCAGAAGGTGTACATCGCGCGTCGATAGCGATCGTCGCCTTCGCTGACGTTCCAAGCGATCTGGTTGTACGCGAGCGCCATCACGCCGTCGGGCAACGGCGGGAAGACGCTCGGCCCTCCGACCTTCGGCGAAAGCAGGCCGCTGGCGGCGAGCGCGATGTCCTGGACGGCCTCGGCATCCACGCGCAAGCGCGGTCCGCGCGCCAAGAACCGGTTGTAGGCGTCCTTCTCGAGCGCCTCCGGCGTGACGCGCGACGATTGCCGATAGGTCGCCGACTGCACGATGAGACGGTGCAACTCCTTCATGCTCCAGCCGCGCCGCATGAACTCGGAAGCCAACCAGTCAAGCAGCTCGGGATGCGACGGCTTGTCCGCACGTGTGCCGAAGTCTTCCGGCGTCGGCACGAGACCGGTGCCGAAGTATTGCTGCCAGACGCGGTTCACGATGACGCGCGCGGTGAGCGGGTTGTCCGTGGACACGAGCCAACGGGCGAGGCCGAGGCGATCGCGAGGTGCGTCGGCGGGGAAGGCGGGGAGCACGGCCGGGACATCCGCCGCGACCGCGGTCGTGGGTTTCTGCCAATCGCCGCGCTTGAAGATCCGCGTGTCGCGCCGGGTCTCGCGTGACCGCAGGGCGAGCGTCGTGTTCTCGGCCATGGGCCATCCCTTCCAGGCTTCGTCCCAGGCTTTGGCGTCGGCGGCGAGCGACGGTTCCTGGAAAAGGAACACCTGGAGGAGCTCGCGCTTCTGCTCGGTGGTGCGCTGAGCGGAAGGGGTCGAAGCCGATACATGCTGCTTCTCGCTGAGCAGGTCCGCGACGAGCGGTCCAGTGGCGGCGGTCGTGCTTAGACGGAACCGTCCGGGGATGAAGCTGGAGACCTTGTCGCTGCTGTTGTTGAGGCCGCCGCCGGGCTTCGAGTTGATGGTGATCAGCAAGCGCGATCCGCCCTCGAAGCCGAAGGGCTTCTCGGCCTGGAAGACCGCGCGGCGCTCCTGGTTCCGGCGTCCCTTGGTGAAGGCCGCGCCCCAGCCGCCGTTCGTGGTCACACCGTCGATCATCGCGCTCGCGGGCAGGCCGGGCGCCTCCACATCGGCGAAGGCGCCGACGAACTTCACGCGGTTCGTCGTCGCCACGAAATTGGTCGCACCCGCGTTCGGCGCGGCGAGCTCCTTCAAGGGTGTCGCGTCGACGGTGAACTCCGTGATGAGGAAATCGCCGTTGCCGTCGAGCCCGGGGCCGTCGAAGGGCAGGTTGCCGTGGTTCAACGCCTCGAAACGGAACCCGGTGAGGTCGGTCTGCGGAAGGTCGACCCAGACGCGGATGATGCCGCTGTTGTAGACGTCGCCGCCGCCGAGCAGCGAGAAGTCCTCCTGCTTCTCGAACTTCATCGGCGTGGTGTGCCACTCCTTCGGGTCGATCGGCTGCCAGTCGACGGCGCGGGATCCGGCCGCATCGACCCAACGGCCGAACTTCGCGGCGACATCGGGATCACCGAGCAGCTTGTCCTCGATGGCCCGCGCGGCCGCGGCGATGGCGTCGCGCTTGGCCTGGGTGTCCTTCGCCGGCACGTCCAGCTTCGGTTCCACGTCCTGGTTCAGGAAGTCGTAGAACTGGAAGTACTCCTTCTGCGAGATGGGATCGAACTTGTGGTTGTGGCACTGGGCGCAGGCGATGGTCAGGCCGAGCCAGGTCCGGCCCACGGCGTCCACCCGGTCGATGATGGTCTCGACGCGGAACTTCTCGGGTTCGACGCCGCCTTCCATGTTCACCATCGAGTTCCGGAGGAAGCCCGTGGCGATCTCCATGTCCGCGCCGCGCGCTCCGGGCACGGTCTTCGTGAGCAGGTCGCCGGCGAGCTGTTCGCGGGTGAACTGGTCGAAGGGTTTGTCCTCGTTGAACGACCGGATGACCCAATCGCGCCACGGCCAGATGCTGCGGGTGCGGTCCTTCTCGAAGCCGTTGGAATCGGCGTAGCGGGCGGCGTCCAGCCACCAGCGCGCCCACTTCTCGCCGTGGTGCGGTGAACGCAGCAGGCGCTCGACGGCCTTGGCGTACGCGTCGGTCGAGCGGTCGGCGAGGAAGGCGTCCACCTCGGCGGGCGTCGGCGGCAATCCCGTGAGATCGAGCGAAAGCCTGCGGATGAGCGTGGTGCGATCGGCCTCCGGCGAGGGCGCGAGCTTCTCGTGCTCCAGCCGGGCGAGGACGAAATGGTCGATCGGGTTGCGCACGGCTTTGCGCGACTTCGACCCGACCTTGGGGGGCTGCGGATGGGTGATGGGTTGGAAGGCCCAATGTTTTCCCGCTTTGGCCGCGGCGGCGGACTCCGGCCAGACCGCTCCTTGGTCGATCCAATCGCGGAGCAAGGCGATCTTCTCGGGCGGGAGCGCGTCCGCCTTCTTCGGCATGCGGGCGATCTCGGCGTGGGTGCCGGAGACCGCTTGCACGAGCAGCGAACCGGCCGACTTTCCCGCGACGAAGGCCGGGCCGTGCTCGCCCCCTTTGGTCGCCTCGGCCTTCAGATCGAGCCGTAGGCCGTTCTCGCTGCGCGCCGTGCCGTGGCACTTCACGCAGTTCGCCTCGAAGATCGGCTGGATCTCTTTCGCGAAATCCACCGTCGCCGCCCACGCCGGCGAGGCGCCGAGCGCGGCGATGGCCAAGCCGAGGCGGAGCAAGCGGTGGAAGGAGGTGGTGTTCATGCGTCGAGATTCGACCGACGGAGCCAAGGCTGTCAGCCTTCAAAAATCATCGGATCGGTCCGGGCAGAATACTCCAGTGTCCCGTCCGGCGGCGGACGGGGATCATCCGGTGAAACGAAGCCCGCCATGAACGACCCGGAACGGCTCCAAGCTTGGGCCACCCGCCGCGACGAACCCGCGTTCGCCGAACTCGTCCGCCTCCATCTCGGCCTCGTGCATGGCTCGGCCCTGCGCCAAGTGCGCGAACCGGTGCTGGCACAAGAGGTCGCGCAGGCCGTGTTCCTGGTGCTGGCCGACAAGGCCGGCTTGCCAGCGGCGCGCGAGGGCGGATGCTTCCTTCCGTCATGAAAAAGTTCCTGCTCATCCTCGCGGTGCTCGCGGTGGTGGTGGTCGCCGCGCTGTTCTTCATCGGTTCCAACCTGGACGGTATCGTGAAGAAAGCGGTCGAGACCGCCGGACCGCCCATCACCCAGACCACGTTGACGCTCGATAGCGTGAGCCTGTCGCCGCGGTCCGGCAGCGGCGCGCTCAAGGGGCTCACGCTCGGCAACCCTTCAGGCTACACCTCGCCCTACGCCATCAAGCTGGGCGAGGCCAGGCTGGAGGTGGATCCCGCGTCCGTGCTGACCGACAAGATCCACGTCCGGTCCATCGCCGTCACCGGCCCGCAGATCACCATCGAAGGCGGGCTCGGCAACAACAACCTGAAGCAGATCATGGCCAACATCGACCGCTTCACAGCGGGAGAGAAATCCGCGCCCGCGGGCGACACCGGAACCAAGAAGAAGCTGCAGGTGGACGACTTCCTCCTCACCGGCGCGCAGGTGGAGGTGAAGTTCGCTCTGCTCGGCGGCAAGGGCCTGTCTGTCGCTTTGCCCGACATCCATCTCACCCACCTCGGCAGCGGCGGCGACGGCCTGACGCCAGGCGAACTGTCGAAGAAGGTCTTCAGCGCGGTCTTCGAGCAGATCATCCCGGCCGTCACGGCCCAGGTCGGCAAGCTCGGGGGTCTGGGCAAGGACTTTGGCAAGGGAACCTTGGACAACGCCAAAGGGGCCGTGGACAAGGCGACCGGCGGTCTCGGCGACCTCTTCAAGAAGAAGTGACCGGGGGCGGCCTCTATCGGACGGGAGAAGAGTGGCAGGAGCCAAGGTGAGCGAGCCATGCGGGACGCCTTCTGGGTTCCGCTGGGCAGATGTCAGGAATCGCTTGTCCCGCCGAGTCGGCTCATCCTGTTTTGCTGTGACGGCAGGATAGAATGTGGCGGCCCGGAACAGCCGGCCCGGGAGACGACCGGTCTGGCCTGCGGGCGGATTGTCCGCGACCCGCGGTGGTTCCCATCCATTTCGTCCATGGTGCCCCGGAACCACCTTGGCTGGCCCTGCCTCGTTCCGGCCGAAGCCGGAACCCCATGCGGCTGCGATTTGACACTTCCCTGACAATTCGTCTGCCGCCGATTGGGAAGCTGGGCTACGAACTGGTCCGGCCCCCGCATGGAACCCCTCACACTCTTGGTCTTCCCGGTCTCGATGTTCGCCGTGTTCTTGGCGGTGTTTTTCACCGTGCGTCGGTACCGACAGCGTTTTCCCGAGACGGCGCGGCGGCGGCTCAAGCACAACAATTGGCTGCTGCTTTGGCTGGTGCTCCTGATGTGGCCGCTCCACCTGAGCGGGCTTTGGCAGAGCGTGCGCCACGGCGAGCGGCCGCCCGGCAGATGGCTATTCGGCACCGCCAGCTGGTTGGTGATGATTTTGAGCATGCTCTGGTCGCGCAGAGAGCTTGTCCACAAAGCCGCCGCCGAACCTCCTGCGCTCGTGCCCCCGAGCGAGCCCGCCGCGCCTTCGCTCCGGATCCAGCTCGCGCTGATCTTCTTGCCGGTGCTCGTGCTGGCGATCGTGGGTCTAATGGCATTGTCGCGCGACCGAACCGCGGTCGAAGCGGAAGCCCGCCGGCGCGCGGAAGAGTCCGCCCAAGAGTTGGCCGTGAAGCTCAGCAGGTCTCTGCCGAGCCGCCTCGGCGAGGTCGAACTCGCCGGCAACGTCTGGCTCGACGCCCCGCTTCGCGGAGTCGGTCAGCCTCGGCGAATCGGCGAGGTCGAACTCGCCGGCAACGTCTGGCTCGGAGACCAGATCATCGGCCCTGCGAATGCAATTTGGCCGGGGGAATCCACCCTCGATCGCGGGCGGAAGAATTTCCGGACCCAGCCGGAAGCGTCGCTCCCGGTGGAGATCCGCTTCGCCGCGGACGGGACCTTGAACGGGCCCCGGCCTTATCGTCCCGTGCCTCAACCACCCGAGTGGGTCCGTGAGCTTGCTGGCGAGACAGCGGTGGCGTGGGAGAACCTGCGATCCGCCGAGGACGACATCGACCATCCCGAACGGCTGACGTCCGCGGTGCAGGCCGTTGCCAAGGTGACCCGGGAGCTGGGCCCGAAGCGGCAGGCGTCGTTCCTGTCGCTCCGGCGCACCGATGCCGAGGCAGCGAAAGCCGTCGGCCAGCTGCTCGAGTTCGGCACGCGTGCGGTCGTGGACCGGCTGGAGACCGAGAACGGTCTGCCGCTGGGTGCGGTCGCGTTCGCCGAAGCACTCGGACGCGCGCCGGAGGCCAAGTTGGATCGAGCTTGGTTCACTCTTCTGCGCGACCTCACGTTCACACAACCGTCGTGCCTGACGCCGTGGGCAATCGACCAAGGCGACGAGATGGCGCGCCGATCCGGCGATATCGAGCACCTCAGGCTCATGCGCGAACTGCGCGCCCGATGGATCAGTGCCGAACGACTTCGCGGGCTTGGTCGCCAGCTGGGCGAGGAAGCCCGACCCACGCCGACGACACTCCGCAACCTGTGGCTGACGAACCAGGCCGCGGCTTGGTTCGCAGCCATCCAACCCGGGGTTTCGACGACGTATACTTCCACCAATGGCCAAGGCATCACGATCACCAACCAGGAATCCCGGGTGCGGCTCTACTCCGCCGACACGCTCGGGTTGTCGGCCTTCAATGCTCTCCACACGATGGCGACGGTGGATGGCCGCGAGCGCGGCACGCCGCCGCGGCTTCCCGCCGGGCTGAAGCTGTCCATCGAACTGGAAGGCCGTCGCCTAGGTTTGCCGGCCGCCACCTGGGTACTGGACGACGATGCGAAGCCAGCACCGTTGCTCGCCGAAGCGACCGAGGTGTTCCGGGCGGAAGGAATGATGCACCTCACCGGCGAGCGATTCGAGACGTGGCCGTCTCATCCCCGTTTCACGGTGCGCGTGCATCTCGCGGACCCGGCGGCGCTGTTCGCGGCGCAGCGCCGGCAGCAGTGGCTCTTCGGCGGCATGATCCTGTCCGTCGCCGGGATCGCAGGCCTCGGCGGTTGGCAGGCCAACCGCGCCTTCCGCCGGCAGCTCTCGCTCAGCGAGGAGAAATCGAACTTCGTCTCCAGCGTCTCGCACGAGCTGCGCGCGCCGCTCGCCAGCATGAGGTTGCTCGCCGAGGGATTGGCCGAGGGCCGCGTGACCGAGGAGTCCAAACGCCGCGAATACGCCGGCTTCCTCGTGCAGGAGACGCGCCGACTCGGCTCGCTGGTCGAGAACGTCCTCGATTTCGCCCGCATCGAGCAGGGCCGCCAACGCTACGACTTCGAGTCGACCGACGTGGGCCGGCTCGTCCGCGAGACGGTGAAGCTGCTCCAACCCCGCGCCGCCGAATTGGGCATCGGACTGACCTGCTCCACGGACGAGGCAGCTTCCGGGGAAGATCACCCACCATCCGTCGCGACAGCGCCCGGCCGCACTCCCCGATCTGAGGTTTCCGATCCTAAAGCTGAGATCGCCTGCGACGGCCCTGCCATCCAGCGCGCCCTGCTCAACCTGCTCGACAACGCCTTCAAGCATGCGCCCGTCGGCAGCGCGGTGAAGGTCACGCTCGGATCGATCCGCGGTCCGCGATCCGCGATCTTCATTTCTGTGGCCGACTCCGGCCCCGGTATCCCGGCGGAGGACCACACGCGTATCTTCGAGCGGTTCTACCGGCGCGGCTCCGAGCTGCGCCGCGAGACGCAAGGCGTCGGCCTCGGCCTGGCCATCGTGAAGCACATCGTGGAGGCCCACGGCGGCCGCGTGCGGGTGGCGAGCACGGTCGGCCACGGCGCGACTTTCACGCTGGAACTGCCGGCCGCTTCGCGGAGGGGAAGTGATCAGTGATCAGTGATCAGTATTCAGTATTCAGTGACCAGCATCCAAGACCTCGCCCCAACCACCGACTCACTCACCGGCTTACTGGCTCACTGACCCACTGACCCACTGAATACTGGTTACGGATCACTTCCCCGCCGCCCAATGCCCCGCATCCTCATCATCGAAGACGAGCTACCGATGCGCACCGCCTTGGCCGATCTGCTCACCAGCGAAGGCCACCGCGTGCTCTTCGCCGCCGACGGCGCAGCCGGCCTTGCCCGCGCCCTCGCGGAACAGCCCGACCTCATCCTGCTCGACGTGATGATGCCTCGGCTCGACGGCTTCGCGCTCGCCGGTGAACTGCGACGGCTCGGCCGCTCCACGCCCATCCTCATGCTCACGGCCAAGGGCCAGGTGGACGACCGCGTGCGCGGCCTCGACGCCGGCGCGGACGATTATCTGGTGAAGCCGTTCAGCGGCGCAGAGCTGCTCGCGCGGGTGCGGGCGCTGCTCCGGCGACATCAACGCGACGCGGTCCGCGTGCCCGATCGCGTGCAGCTCGGCGCGGTGGAGCTCGATTTCGCGCGCCTCACCGCGCAGCGCGACGGCCGCGCGCTGCATCTCACGCCCAAGGAGTGGGCGATGCTGCGGCTGCTGCTCGAAGCGCCCGGCGAACCGGTCTCGCGCGAGCGCTTCCTCGACGTGGTGTGGGGCGTGAACGCGTTCCCGACCACACGCACGGTGGACACGCATATCGCCACCTTGCGCGCCAAGCTGGAGCCCGACCCCGACTCGCCGCGCTTCCTCAAGACGGTGCACGGCGTGGGCTATAAACTGGAGGGAACGGTGTGAAGCAGCCGACTTCGCCAGCCCCGTGCGAGGTCCGCGAGGTTCTGGACTGCGGCAGTCCTCTGCCGCTTTCGAGCGGCGAATTGGTCGCGAAGAGGCACAAGAAGCGCAAAGGCCGCTGGTGGCTCCACTCGCATCAGAGCGGAGCGCCGAGCAATGCTCGGCACGGCTGGCCACAGCACTCCACGCAGGCCGAGCTAGGTTCGGCGCTCCGGACGAAGCCATCACCTGACAGCCGCTTCTTTTGCGCCTTTTCGCGGCCGATCAAAAGCGCCAGAGGACTGGCGCACTCCAAGACGCTGGCGCGCCTACGCCAGCCGCACGGCGCCAGATCGCTCCCACCGATTTCACAATTCCCTGACAACCCCGCGTCCGGACTTCACCACGCTGTGACACGACGATCCTCCCCATGAAAGCTCTCTCGTCCCTGCTCGTTCTCCTCTGGCTGACCTCCCTCCCCGCCGTGGCCGTCGCGACGGATGCGCTCAACGAAGCGTTGCAACGCGGCCTGCTTGCCGAGGAAGCCCAGCGTGATCTCCCGGCCGCCGTCGCGGCCTACGCGGAGGCCGTCCGCGCGGGCGATGACCTGCGCGTGCCGATGGCCACCGCTCTGTTCCGCCTCGCGGAGAGCCAACGCCGGCTGGGCCAGACGAACGAGGCGCTGGGACACTACCGCCGCCTGCTCCGCGAGTTCCCCGACCAGACGAATCTGACTTCGCTGGCGCTGCGTTTCCTGCCCGGCACCGTGCAAGCCGCATCGCCGAATCCACGGTCGGAGCAGGAGCAACTGCTGGTGGAGGAGATCAAGATTGCCGAGATGCAAGAAGCCGATGTCCGCAAACGCATGGAGGCGGGCCGGGCCGGGCAAGACGAGGTGTTCAAAGCGCAACGCGAAGTCCTGGCGCTCAAGCGGCAGTTGGCGGCGCTCCATCCGCTGTTGGACGTCTCGATGACACCGGTCGCGGCAGGAGCGGATCCGGGTGGCACCCACGTGCCTGTGGATCCCTTTGCCGAGGTGGACAAGCTGGCCGCGGAACTGGCGGCGTTGGACCAACTCAGCGACACCAAGGAAAGAGCGCGCTTTTTGGCGGCCCGGCACCCGGGGCCCAAACTCTCAGTGCCCAGTCTTGAGGAGAACGCCGAACTGCTCCAACTCTCGGAGGCGGCGGAACTGCAGACACCAGGGTCTATTTCTGGCCTCGTCGGCACCCGGGCCCACGTAGAACGGCAGATCAAGTCCGCCATCTTTTCGCTGAAAGAGCAGCTGCGGTTCGCGCAACTGGAGGCCGACAATCTGAGCATACGTCAAGCCGCCCGGATGGCTTCAGGCAAGATCGAAATCTACGGCAACGGCGGCTTCTCGGGCACGTTCCCGGTGCTCAAGGGCAGGAAACTCATGCTGTCTGAAGTCATCATCTCGGCCGGCGCCAAGAGCGACAAGGAATACGCCGACCTCAAGAGAGTGAAGATCCGCCGATTCGACCCGGTCTCCAAGAAAGATACGGTCATCGAGGCCAACGTCACCAACATCATCGAGAAGGCCGACCGCAACGCCGACATCGAGCTCAAGGCCGGCGACCGCGTCGATGTCCCCGCCCACTCCATCATCTTTTAGCACGATGCCGGCGGCACGGTCTCCGTCGTAAGCCAATTGAGCCGGCAGGGGCGGATCGAGCTGCCGGCGTGCAAGTCCATGGATCTGATCGAAGGCATCCCCGCCAGCGGAGGGTTGACGCGAGCGGCCGATCGGAAACGGATCAAGGTGCGACGCGACAACGCGGTCCAGAACCTCGACTGGGACGACGCGATGAAGAACCGGTTCGAGCTGAGGCCGGACGAAGTCGGGAGGTCGGCGAGAGAATCTACTGACCTGGGAGGCGGTCCGAAGACCCCGGTGGTGGATTGAATCGTCCGTCGGTCCCTGGCCGTGGGCCGAACCAGGTTGCCCTTGGACGACGTCTCGGCGTGTGGAGCACCTCAGGCTTCACGCAATCCAGCAGCCGAAGGTAAATTCCTGGCCGGGGCGGGGGTACCGAACTGTGACCGGAGACAAAAGCGACCGACCGGCCTACGCAGGGACGCCGGCCTTGGTCTTGGCGGACATCTGTTCGGCGCTGGGCAACCGGATATCCCCCGCCAGCTTCCCCACGGCCATCGCCCGGATCATCATGAAGACGACGTCGCATTGCCACCAGCAGAGGCCGTGGCGGGCGGAGGTCGGGAACGCGTGGTGGTTGTTGTGCC
>CAIWVP010000195.1 GCA_903916195.1 uncultured Verrucomicrobiota bacterium
AAACAGCGAAAAACCTAGCCGCCCGTTCGCTTCGGTTGGTTGCAGCATCCTTCTCGTATGTCTGAAGTTAAGATCGTCGTCACCGGAGCCGCAGGTTTCATCGGCAGCCGGTTGCTCGCTGACCTGTCATCACGGCACCCGGCCGCCGACCTGCTTGCCGTGGACCATCCGGTCATCGAGACGAAACGAGCCAACCTCGGGTCCGCGCCCGGTGTCATGTTCCTCGGGCATTCGGACTTCATCGAGGCCTTGGAGGCCGGGAGACTGGATCCGCGGCTGATCCTGCACATGGGGGCGTGCAGCTCCACCACGGAGCAGGACTGGGGGTTCTTGGCCGAGAACAATCTCCGCTACTCGCAGCGTCTCTGGTCGTGGTGCGCCGCCCGGGGCCGCCGGCTGATCTACGCTTCCAGCGCGGCCACCTACGGCGATGGTTCTGATGGCTTCGACGACGCATTGCCGATCCGCCGGCTCTCTCCGCTCAACCTCTACGGCCGCTCCAAACACGAGTTCGACCTCTGGGTCGAAGCCCAGGCCGCGGCAGGCCGGCCTCGCCCGGCGCAATCGGTCGGGCTGAAATTCTTCAACGTCTTCGGCTCCGGCGAAGCCCACAAAGGACGGATGGCGTCGATGGTCTTCCACGGGTTCGAGCAGATCCGGTCGACCGGGTGTGTGAGGCTGTTCCGGTCGCACCGGCCCGATTACGCCGACGGCGGACAGCTTCGCGACTTCATCTATGTCGACGACATCGTCGACGTCGTCGCGGCGCTGGTCGCCGACCCGGCGGTGTCCGGCCTGTTCAATCTCGGCACCGGCAAGGCCCGGTCGTTCCGGGATCTGACCGAGGCCGTCTTCGCCGCGATGGGCCTGCCGCCGCAGATCGAGTACGTGCCGATGCCGGAGGATCTGCAAGGCCGCTACCAATACTTCACCCAGGCGACCATGCGGAAGCTCGCCGATGCCGGCATCCGGTACCGCCCGACTCCCCTGGAAGACGCCGTGGCGCGCTACGTGGCCCGGCTTGCCACGGCGGGGCGTACCGGGACCTGACCACCTTGCAGAGCTGGATCCCCTTCCGATCCTCAACCTGGGCCCCGCACCGGTGACTTCGTGGCAGACGAAGGAACGGTCGGGCCCACAAAATCATCTATGTCCCGCAAGAAAGCGCTCATCACTGGCATCAGTGGCCAGGACGGTTCGTATCTTGCCGAACTCCTGCTCGAGAAAGGCTACGAGGTCCACGGCATCGTGCGGCGGCAGAGCAGCACCTACCGGCCGCGGCTCGACGCCGTGCAATCCCGGAAGGATCTGCCGCTCGAGAACCTGCACCTCCATTACGGCGATCTCGCCGACGGCGGCGGGCTCGTCCGCCTCGTTGCCAAGGTCCAGCCCGATGAAGTCTTCAACCTCGCCGCGCAGAGCCACGTGAGGGTGAGCTTCGATACGCCGGAGTACACCACCGACGTGACCGCGACCGGTTGCATCCGTCTGCTCGAGGCGATCCGCGACGTCGGGATCCGGCCCCGTTTCTACCAGGCCAGCTCGAGCGAGATGTTCGGCAAGGTGCTGGAGGTGCCGCAGACCGAGACCACGCCGTTCTATCCGCGGAGCCCGTATGCCTGCGCCAAGGTCTTTGCTTACTGGGCGGTGGTGAACTACCGCGAGAGCTACGGTCTCCACGCCAGCAACGGCATCCTCTTCAACCACGAGTCGCCCCGCCGGGGCGAGACCTTCGTCACCCGCAAGATCACCATCGCCGCCGCCCGGATCAAGCTGGGTCTCCAGAAGAAGCTCGCGCTCGGCAACCTCGGATCGAAGCGGGACTGGGGTTATGCCAAGGAATACGTCGAGGCCATGTGGCTGATGCTCCAGCAACCCGAAGGCGATGATTATGTCGTCGCGACCCACGAGACCCACACCATCGCGGAGTGCCTCGATGTCGCGTTCGGCGCTCTTGGACTGGATTGGCACGACCACGTCGAGGTCGATTCCCGCTTCTTCCGGCCGGCCGAGGTCGACCTCCTCATCGGCGATTACTCCAAGGCCAAGAAGAAGCTCGGCTGGGAACCCAAGACCCGCTTCAAGGCGCTCATCGAACTGATGGTGGACGCCGACGTGCGCCTCATCAAAGACCAGCAGGGTGGCAACCCCATCCTCTCCTACTAGCAGGGCGCAGGGCGGTAAGCGTGATGCGCAAAGCGTATGGCGACGCGACCTCACTGGCGGTTTGAAGACTTGGAAGTCTGGCAGTTGGCCCGTGATTTGGCGGTTGAGTTCCACCGCGTGGCCGAACGCCTTGAAGGGAAGCGTCTCTATCGCTATGCTGAACAGCTGCGTGGCGCAGGGTTGTCCCTGACCAACAACATTGCCGAAGGTTCGGGCAGCACACACCGGCAGGAGTTCATTCAATTTCTCAATATCGCCCGTCGGTCACTCTTCGAAGATGTTTCCATGGTGTTGGTATTTGAGAAGCTGAAGCTGATTGAAGTGGCCGAGGTAGATCGACTACTCGAACTCGGCGACGAACTAAGCCGCAAGCTGACCAATTTCTCCCGCAGCCTGTAGCCCTCTGCGCTCCGCCCTTTGCCCTTAGCGCTCCGCCCTTTGCCCTTAGCGCTCCGCCCTTTGCCCTTAGCGCTCCGCCCTTAGCGCTCCGCCCTTAGCGCTCTGCCCTTAGCGCTCCGCCCTTTGCGCTTTGCCCTTAGCGCTCCGCCCTCTGCGCTCCGCCCTCTGCGCTCCGCCCTTTGCGCTTTGCCCTTAGCGCTCCGCCCTTCGCGCTCTGCCCTTCGCGCTCCGCCCTTAGCGCTCCGCCCTTAGCCCTTAGCGCTCCGCCCTTAGCCCTTAGCGCTCCGCCCTTAGCCCTTAGCGCTCCGCCC
>CAIWVP010000196.1 GCA_903916195.1 uncultured Verrucomicrobiota bacterium
GGATCGAAGCATCACGACGAGCATCCTCTCGAGATCACCGGAGCCCGTCTGGCCGCCGACGGCCGCACCGTGGAACTCGCCATCCCGGGGCTCGCACCGACCCGGTGCTACGAGCTCAAGATGAACCTGCCCGGGCCGGACGGGGCCGATATCGAACGCTCGTTGCACGGCACCCTCCATCAGCTCTCCGAACGATGAACACTCCACGCATCCGCGGATCCTTGGGGCCGATAGCGGTCTGGCTCTTCCTCGTCCTTTCGTCCGGGACATCGGCCGTCGGGGCCGCGGACCCGACGAACTCGCCGCTGCTCACGGTGAAAGGTATCTTCACCGGCGATGACTTTGAGGGCGGATCGTTCGCCGGGCGTTGGCTCAAGGACGTCCCGGCGTACACGACCTTCGAGGAATCCAAGGCTCCGTCGGGCGGGAAGGACCTCGTCCGGCACGACCCGAGGACCGGTGCCAAGGAGGTCCTCGTGCCGGCCTCGGATTTCATCCCTTCCGGCGCCACCGCACCGCTGGCCATCGAGGACCATGCCTGGTCGGAGGATCGTTCCCGTCTGCTGGTGTTCACGAACTCCAAGCGTGTCTGGCGCGCCAACAGCCGCGGCGATTACTGGGTCCTCGACCGCACGAGCCACGAGCTCATCCCCATCGGCGGGGACGCGACCTCGTCGACGCTGATGGCCGCGAAGTTCTCGCCGGACGGCAACCGCGTCGCCTACGTCCGCGAACGCAACCTCTACGTGCAGGACCTCCAGAGCCGGCGCATCACCGCGCTGACCTCCGACACGTCGCCGGAGATCATCAACGGCACGTTCGACTGGGTGTACGAGGAGGAGCTGTATCTCCGCGACGGGTTCCGCTGGAGCCAGGACGGCCGGTCCATCGTCTATTGGCAGCTCGACACGACCGGCGTGCGCGAGGTGCCGCTGGTCAACAACACCGACGGCCTCTACCCGAGGACGCAGATGGTGAAGTATCCCAAGACCGGCGACCTGAACTCGTCCGCCCGCGTGGGCGTGGTGGCGGCCGCGGGCGGCCCGACGCGGTGGCTCGACGTCCCGGGCGATCCGCGCGAGCACTACATCTTCGACGTCGGATGTCCCGAGGGTGCCGGTGATATCTTCCTCCAGCAGTTGGACCGGTTGCAGAAGACGAACCAAGTGATGCTCGCGGACCTGGGCACCGGCGCCGTGCAGCCGCTGTTCACAGACTCGGACGCGGCTTGGGTCGATGCGCACCAAGGCCTCAAGTGGATCGACGGCGGGAAGCGCTTCATCGCTTGGAGCGAACGCGACGGCTGGAAGCACCTCCACATCGGACGGCGCGACACCGGCAAGCTGGAGACGGCCACCCGCGGCGACTTCGATGTGACCGGCCTCGTCCATGTCGACGAGAAGGACGAGTGGATCTACTTCATCGCCTCTCCCGATGCGCCGACGCAGCGCTACCTCTACCGGTCCCGCTTCAACGGGCGCCACCGTGAGCGCCTCACGCCTGTGGGACAGAAAGGCACCCATTCGTACCAGGCCTCCTCCGACGGGCGATGGGCCTTCCACACGTGGTCGACGTTCGACGAGCCGCCGGTGACCGAGCTCGTCTCGTTGCCGGACCACAAGCAGGTCCGCATGCTGGAGGAGAACAAGAAGCTCAAGGAACGGGTCGCGGCGTTGATACGTCCTTCCACCGAGTTCTTCCGCGTGCCGGTGGCGGAAGGCGTCGAGCTCGACGCGTGGTGCATCAAGCCGCCGGACTTCGATCCGACGAAGAAGTACCCGCTGCTCGTCCACGTCTACGGCGAGCCCGCGGGCTCGACGGTCAAGGACGCCTGGGGCGGCAAGGGCCATCTCTGGCACCTCATGCTCGCGCAGCAGGGATATCTGGTGATGAGCTTCGACAACCGCGGCACCGACACGCCGCGCGGACGCGCCTGGCGCAAGTCGATCTACCGGCAGGTGGGGGTCCTGGCATCCCAGGACCAGTCGGAGGCTTTGAAGAAGGTGGTCGCGACGCGGCCTTACGTTGATGCAGGGCGGATCGGCATCTGGGGCTGGAGCGGCGGCGGTTCGATGACGTTGAACTGCCTCCTGCGGTACCCGGACCTGTACCAGGTCGGCATCTCGGTCGCGGCCGTGCCGAACATGCGCTTCTACGACACCATCTATCAGGAGCGCTACATGGGCCTTCCTTCGGACAACGTGGACGGATATCGGAACGGCTCGCCGATCACCTTCGCCGGGCAGCTCAAGGGCGATCTCCTGCTCATCCACGGCACGGGCGACGACAACTGCCACTACCAAGGCCAGGAGACGCTGGTCAACGAGCTCATCCGGCAGGATAAACAGTTCCGCATGATGTCGTATCCGAACCGCACCCACGCGATCAAGGAAGGTGCGAACACGACCTCACACCTGCGCGAGCTCATGACCTCGTTCCTTCGCGAGAAGCTGCCGGCGGGCCCGCGCTGAAGCCCATGGACCCGCTTTTGCCCCACATTTCTCCGATACCGCCGCGCCCGCTCCGCCGGCCAGGACCGTGGTCCTTCCTTCGCCTGTCGGCGGCGATGCTCCTCGGCGCGGCGGTGGCCACTGGTGCGTCGGCCGCGGCGATCGACGGCCACGTGCTGCTCGGCGAACGGCATTGCACGGCGTGCCATGCGGTCAGCGGGACCGCGGCGTCATGGATCACGCCGAAGACCGCGCCGCGGCTGACCGGTCTCGCCGGACGGGCCGATGCGGGTTGGGTCCGGCGCTTCTTGGCGGCGCCGGACGCGACGTTGCCGGGGACGACCATGCCGGACGTGCTTCATCGCCTTCCCGGAGCCGATCGCGAGGGCGCGGCCGAGGCGCTGACGCATCATCTCTTCTCCTCGGCGACGGCGGCCGCTGCCGTCCGGGTCTTCCCCGACAAGGCGGCCATCGCGCGAGGAGAGGCGTTGTATCATCGGGTCGGTTGCGTGGCCTGCCACGCCCCGCAGGACGCGGCGGCCGAGGCCGTGCCTTCCGTGCCGTTGCCGCGCATGGAAGAGAAGTGGACCCATGCGCCGCTGCGGCAGTTCTTGCTCGATCCATCGGCGGTGCGGCCTTCGGGCCGGATGCCCGCGATGGGGCTCACCGACCGCGAGGCCTCCGACATCGCGCACTACCTGCTGCGCGCGACGCGGGTCCACTCGCCGCTGGAAGCGACGGTCTGCCGGGCGCGGCTGCGATCGCTCGCCGACCTCGACACGGCGGAGGCGGTCCGCACCGTGCCGGTGGACGGCTTCACGCTCGCGGTGCCGGGAGCGGACGGCCGGTTGGCGCTGCGTTTCAACGGTTGGCTGCGCGTGGATGCCGCGGGTAGCCACACGTTCCGGCTGTCGGCCGATGGCGCGACGCGGCTCTCGGTCGACGGCGACTGGATCGAGGACGTCGATTGCTGGGACCGCGACGCGACGAACGCCGAAGGGTCGCTGCAGCTCTCGCCCGGTTGGCACGCGGTGCGTCTCGATTTCGCGCAGCGCGGATCGAAGCCGCCGCGGTTGCGGGTCGAGATGGAAGGCCCGGGCATCCCGCGCGGACCCATCGCCGCGGAGCGTCTGCGCGCCGATCGCGAGATCGGGCCGGGATCCGCGCCGGCTCCGTTCGTGGTGGATCCAGCGAAGGCCGGGCGCGGCAAGGCCTTGTTCGCGGGCCTCGATTGCGCGGCTTGCCACGACGGGAAGATGCCGGCCAAGGCGATGCCGGAGCTCGTCCGGGCGGATCCGGTCCGCGGGTGTCTCGCGGATGCGCCCGCGGCCGGCGTCCCCGGCTTCGCGCTGTCCGATGCGGAACGGGTCGCGCTGCGGTCGGCGCTGGTCGGGCTCCGGCGTCCGGACCTCGCGGCACCGTCGTCGCAGCAGCGGGTCGCGCACACGATGACCACCTTCCGCTGCACCGCGTGCCACGTCCGCGACGGTGTCGGGGGCGTCACCGCGGGGCGCGACCGGTACTTCACCTCGAACGGCGAGGACCTCGGCGAGGAAGGCCGGTTGCCGCCGCGGCTCGACGGGGTGGGCGACAAGCTGCGTCCGGCATGGCTCGGTGATGTCCTTGCGAAGGGCACGGGCGTCCGGCCTTACCTCGACACGCGGATGCCGCGGTTCGGCGCGACGAATGTCGGCCACCTCGCGGCGTTGTTCGTCGCCCTCGACCGGCGTCCGAGGTCGCCGGCGCCGATGTCCGACACGGCGGACGCGCAGCGCGAGGCGGGACGCACCTTGATCGGGACCGACGGCTTGTCGTGCATCGCTTGCCATCGTTTCAACCGCCAACCGGCGCACGCGCTCCAGGTGCTCGACCTCACGACCACGACCGAGCGGCTGAACGAGGATTGGTTCCGCGCGTTCCTCCGCGAACCGGAACGCTTCAATGTCGGCACGCGGATGCCGTCGTTCTGGCCCGGTGGTGTGAGCCCGATCCCGGCGTTGCTCGGTGGCGACACGGATCGTCAGCACGCGGCGATCTGGACCTATCTCGCCGACGGAGCGCGCGCGAAGGCTCCCGAAGGGTTGAGCCGCGAGAGCATGGAGCTCGTCGTCGGCGGAGAAGCGGTCCTGTATCGCGGCAAGCTCTGGGAGGCGGGGTTCCGCGCGGTCGCGGTCGGCTATCCCGAGCAGGTCGACATGGCGTTCGACGCCGAGGAATCGCGGCTCGCGCTGCTGTGGCGCGGACGCTTCCTCAACGCCGGGCCGCACTGGGGCGTCCAGGGCATGGGGCAGATCCGTCCGCTCGGCACCGACGTGGTCGTGCTACCCCGCGGACCGGCCTTCGCGGTGCTCGCCGACGCCGCGGCTCCTTGGCCCACCGGGACGGGGCGCGGCCCGGCCACGAAGTTCCACGGCTACCAGCTCGACGCGTTGAAGCGTCCGACGCTGCTCTACGCGGTCCATGGGACGGAGGTGGAAGACTTCCTCGCCGGTGCGGTCACGGAGGGCGGGCCTTCGGTCCGGCGGACACTGAAGTTCTTGGGCGCCGTGCCCGCGGGGCTCCATCTGCGCCTCGCTTCCGGGAAGTTGACGCCGGTCGACGGCGACGCGTGGCAGCTCGATGGCACGGTCAAGATCCGTGTCCGCGGCGGCGCGGCGATCGCGCGCGGCGAAGGTGGCCGCAAAGAACTGCTCGTGGCCATCGATGCGGCGGCGAAAGCCGGACTGGAGATCGTTTATGCCTGGTGATCCGAAACAGCAGCGGACGGTCGGGCCCGGCACCGGGCTTCGTCGCGTGTTCCACGCGCTCGGTCTCGTCGTGAAAACGTGGATGGGGCTCACGGTATTGGTGTCCATGACCGCCTCTGCCGAGGACCCATGGCTCAGCTACAAAGGCGGGGCCGGGCCGGGGAAGGGGAAGAAGATCGTCTTTGTCACCGGCGACGAAGAATACAGGTCGGAAGAATCGATGCCGGCGATGGCCCGCATCCTCGCGAAACGGCACGGCTTCGATTGCACCGTGCTGTTCGCGATCGACCCGAAGTCCGGCGAGATCGACCCGAAGATCGTCGACAACATCCCCGGCCTCGACGCGCTCAAGACCGCGGATCTGATGGTCGTGTTCACGCGGTTCCGGCATCTGCCCGAGGACCAGATGGCGAAGTTCGTGGATTACGTGGAATCCGGTCGGCCGGTCATCGGCGTGCGGACGGCGACCCACGCGTTCGATTACGACAAGTTCCAGAAAGAAAAGTTCTCCAAGTGGGCGTGGCGCGGGCCGCATCCGGATTTCAAGGGCGGTTTCGGGCGACAAGTGCTCGGCGAGACCTGGGTCGACCATTATGGAGGCTACCGCAGCGAGAGCACGCTGGGGATCATCGTCCCGGAGATGAAGGGGCATCCTGTGCTCCGCGGCGTCGATTCGATCTGGGGCCTCTCGCACGCCTATCAGGTGACGACCTTGGCCGGCGACAGCCGTCCGCTCGTGATGGGCCAGCCGCTGGTCGGGCTGAGACCGGACGACAAGCCCGACGCGGAGAAGCCGCCCGTGCCGGTCGCCTGGGTGAAGACCTACACCGGACAGGCCGGCAAGGCCGCCCGCGTCTTCACCACGACCTACGGCTACGGGGACGACTTCAAAGAAGAGGGCGTGCGCCGGATGTTCGTGAACGCGTGCTACTGGTGCGTCGGGCTCGAAGACAAGATCCCGGCGAGATCTGATGTCGCGCACGTCGGTCCTTACCAGCCGAAGAAGAGCGATTTCGGCGGCTACCGGCGCGGCATGACGCCGGAGGACCTGCGACAGAACCTCAGCACCGACGATCTGCCGGAGATCGAACCGAACGCCCGGGAAGCCGAGGCGTATCGCATCGTCGACATCCCGACACCGCCCGGCGCGGTCGTTGAATCGGGCAGCATGCTGGAGCTGCCCGACGGGCGCCTGGCGATCGGGACCCGGCGCGGCGAGATCTACTTCGTCGCCGGCGCCGAGATGGATCCGCCGGTGCCGCGGTGGACGTTGTTCGCGTCGGGTTTGACCGAGGTCTTCGGCCTCGCTTGGCGGGACGGCGTGCTCTACGCGACGCAACAGGGCGAGCTGACGCGTGTGCTCGACACCGACGGCGACGGGCGCGCCGACCGTTTCGAGACCGTGAGCGACGCCTGGGCCTGGGGCAGCGAGCACGAGTTCACCTTCGGTTCCGGCTTCGACAAGGACGGAGCGATCTGGACGGTGCACGGGTTGTCCGATAGCTACACGTCGGACCGGTTGTTCCGCGGTTGGGCGCTGCGGCATTTCCCGGACGGTCGGTGGGAAGCCATGTGCAGCGGGCTGCGGAGCCCGGGCGGCATCGCGTTCAACGCCGAAGGCGACGTCTTCTATGCCGAGAGCCAGGGCCCGTGGGGCAGCGCCTGCACGCTGAAGCAGCTCCGGAAGGGCGGGTTCATGGGGCATCCCATCAGCAACAAGTGGTGGGACCAGGCGCCGGGCATGGGACCGCGTCCCGCCGAGCCGACCGGCGGCGACGACGGCCGGCGCCACATCGACGCGGCGCGGATCCCGCAGCTCGTGCTGCCGTCGGTGACCTTTCCCTATAAGAAGATGGGCCAGAGCGCGTCGGCCGTGATGCGCGATGTCTCGGGCGGGAAGTTCGGCCCGTTCGCCGACCAGTTCCTGGTCGCCGATTACACGCTGAGCCTGGTCATGCGCGCCGAGATGGAGAAGGTGGGCGGCGGCTACCAAGGCACCTGCTATCCGTTCCGCCAAGGCCTCGCGACCGGGCTGATCGGAGGGAAGCTCACCCGGGGCGGCCATCTCTTCGTCGGCGGGAGCAAGCGGGGCTGGCCGGTGCGGGGCCTCGCCGAGCGGGCGCTGCAACGGATCGATTGGACCGGCCGGACGCCGTTCGAGGTCCGCACCACGCGGGCGACCCGGGACGGCTTCGAGCTGACCTTCACGGCCCCGGTGGATCCGAAGGCCGCCGCGGATCCGGACAGCTACGGCTTGGAGACCTTCACCCACCACTACTTCGGCGCCTATGGCGGTCCGGAGATCGAGCATGCGGACCAGCGCATCGTCTCGGCGCAGGTCAGCGCCGACGGTCTCGTCGTGCGGCTCGCGGTGGACACGATCGTCGTCGGCCACATCCATGAGCTGCATTTCCCGGGCGTGCGCGACCGCGCGGGAAATCCGTTGGTCCATGACGTCGCCTACTACACGATGAACCGCATCCCCGCACGCTGACGCCGCCATGCACCGCTTTCTCCTCCGACTCTTCGCGCTGACCTTCTGGATTATCCCTTCGGCTGCTTTCATCGCGGCCCATGCCACCGAGCCGGTGAAGGTGTTGCCATTGCCCGGCGGATCCTTTCTCGTCGACGGGCACGCCGCGTTCGTCATCCCTGCGGCGTCGGCGGAAGGCGGCGGTGCGAAGCCATGGGTCTGGTACGCGCCGACGTTGCCCGGCCTGCCCGGACCGGAGGAGCGCTGGATGTTCGAGCGGTTCCTCGACGCCGGCATCGCGGTCGCGGGCATCGATGTCGGGGAATCCTACGGCAGTCCCGACGGACGCGCTTTGTTCTCCCGGTTCCACGACGAGATGACGCGGAAGCGCGGCTACGCGTCGAAGCCCGTGCTGCTCGGACGGAGCCGCGGCGGGCTGATGACGCTCGCTTGGGCGGCGGAGAACCCCGAGAAAGTGGCGGGCTTCGCCGGCATCTATCCGGTCTGCGACATCGCGAGCTACCCGGGCGTGGCGAAGGCCGCCCCGGCCTACGGCATGGACGCCGCGCAGCTCCTGGCGCATCTCGCCGAGCACAACCCGGTCGACCGCCTCGCGGCGTTGGCGCGGGCGAAGGTCCCGCTCTTCGCCATCCACGGCGACGTCGACGCGCTGGTGCCCCTCGCGGCGAACTCCGGGCTCGTGAAGCAGCGCTACGATGCGCTGGGCGGCACGATGCGATTGGTCGTGCCGGCGGGGCAGGGGCACAACATGTGGACCGGCTTCTTCCAGTGCCAGGAGCTCGTCGATTTCGTGGTGGCCCGGGCGGCCGGGCCGGTGGTGTTGACCTCGCCGCTCGAGCATCAGGTGGTCCAACGTGGTTCGCGCCGCAAAGGGACGATCCCCGTCCGCGGCACGCTGGCATCCGTCGAAGGTCGGCGTATCGCCGTCGAGGCGCGGGTCGTCGTGGCCGGCAAGGCGGGCAAGTGGCGCCGCATCCCGCTCGACCGGGTCGCCGGGACCTTCGCGGGTGAGATGGAAGCCCCGGCGGGGGGGTGGCACCGGCTGGAGGCCCGGGTGTCGTCCGATGGCAAGGTCGTCGCCGGGACCACGGTCGCGCATGTCGGCGTCGGCGAGGTCTTCGTGGTGGCCGGGCAATCGAACTCGGCGAACCACGGCGAGGAGAAGCAGACCGTGCGGTCCGGCCGGGTCGTCGCCTTCGATGGGAGACGTTGGTCGGTGGCCGACGATCCACAGCCCGGCGCGAGCGGCGGCGGCGGTAGCTTCCTTCCGCCGTTCGGCGACGCGATCGCGGCGGAGTTCGATGTCCCGGTCGGCTGGGTCGCCTGCGGTGCCGGCGGCACGAGCGTGCGCGAATGGCTACCCAAGGGCGCGCGGTTCCCGGGACCTCCCACCGTGATGTCGCACGTGACGCGGATGCCCGAGGGCGATTGGTCCTGCGACGGCGCGCTGTACGGCAATCTTGTTGATCGCATGGCATCGCCCGGACCCCGCGGATTCCGCGCCGTGCTCTGGCACCAGGGCGAGAGCGACGCGAACCAGGCCGATCCGACCCGGACGTTGTCCGGTCCGCTCTACCGGGAGTTCTTGGAGCGGATCATCCGCGATTCACGGCGGGCCATCGGCTGGGAACCGCCGTGGTTCGTCGCGCAGGTGAGCTACCACGTCCCGGGTGATGAGGCGTCGCCGGAGATCCGCGCGGCGCAGGCGTCGCTCTGGCGCGACCGGGTGGCTTTGGAAGGACCCGACACCGACGCGTTGAAGGGCACTCTGCGGGACGGCGGAGGCAAAGGCGTGCACTTCAGCGGACCCGGCCTCCGCGCACACGCCGCGAGTTGGGCCGAGAAGGTCTCGCCCTGGCTCGCGCGGCAGCTCCGGTGAGAAGCATCCCGTGATGAAGACCCTCATCGGATTGGCCATCGCTCTGTTCTCGACGCTCGTCCCGTCCCGGGCGGCGTCAGGTCCGACCAAGCCTTGGAACTTCATCGTCATCCTGGTCGACGACCTCGGCTGGACGGATCTCTCGTGCATGGGCAGCACCTTTTATGAGACGCCGAACATCGATCGTCTCGCCGCACAGGGCATGAAGTTCACCCAGGCCTACTCCGCTTGCACGGTGTGCTCGCCGACGCGCGCGTCGTTGCTCACCGGCCGCTATCCCGCGCGCCTGCACGTCACCGATTGGATCGAGGGACATCGGGACCCGAAGGCCAAGCTCCGCGTGCCGGACTGGACGATGCACCTGCCGTTGGAAGAGCAGACCCTCGCCGAGGCCTTGAAGCCGGCGGGCTATGCCACGGTGAGCATCGGCAAGTGGCATCTGGGCGGCCCCGGGTTCTTCCCGGAGCAACAGGGATTCGACCAGAACATCGGCGGCTATGACCGCGGGCAACCGCCGAGCTACGTCGCGCCGTACAAGATCCCGACGCTGGCCGAAGGGCCGCCGGGAGAATTTCTCACCGACCGGGAATCGGCCGAGGCCGTGAAGTTCATCAGCGCGAACCGGGACCGTCCGTTCTTCGTCTATCTCCCGCATTACGCCGTCCATCAGCCCATCGCCGGCAAGCCCGAGGTCGTCGAGCGCTATCGCCGCAAGGCCCGGCCCGATGCGCCCCACCGGGATCCGGCCTACGCGGCGCTCATCGAGAGCGTCGACGACAGCGTCGGCCGCATCACCCGGACGCTCGACGCGCTCGGCATCGCCGACCGCACGGTGGTGGTCTTCACGTCGGACAACGGCGGGCTGACGGTCGGGCGGGTCCCGCCGACCTCGAACGTCCCGCTGCGCGTCGGCAAAGGATCCGCCTATGAAGGCGGCGTGCGCGTGCCCTTCATCGTGCGTTGGCCCGGCCATGCCGCACCGGGCACGACCGAGGTCACGCCGGTGATCTCGCCGGACCTCTTCCCGACGCTGCTGGAGATCGCCGGGGTCCGTCCGCTCCGGGATCGGGTGATCGACGGCCGCAGTATCGTTCCGTTGTTGGAGCGCCGTCGCGGGTTCACGCGGGACGCGATCTTCTGGCATTACCCGCACTTCCATCCGGGCGGCGCGACGCCGTACGGCGCGGTCCGGTCGGGCGCTCTGAAGCTCATCGAGTTCTACGAGGACGACCACGTCGAGCTCTACGACCTGGGCGCCGATATCGGGGAGAAGAACGACCTGGCCCGCAGCCGGCCGGCCGATGTCCGGCGGCTCCGGAAGCAACTGGCCGATTGGCGCCGGTCCGTCGGCGCGCAGATGCCGACGCCGAACCCGGCCTATGTCCCGCCACGGTCGGCGCCGCCGGCTCTCGGTGGGTCTCCGGAGGTGAAGCCATGACACGTCGTGCGCGGTCCACCTTCATCGCGTGGATGCGGCTCGCGGTGTTCGTGATCGCCACCGCCGCGGTATCCCTCCATGGAGGGGTCGCGGCGAAGCCCAACATCGTGCTGATCCTCGCGGACGATCTGGGCTACGGCGACGTCCGTTGCCTCAACCCCGACGGGAAGATCGCCACGCCGGAGATCGACCGCTTGGCCGCGGCCGGGATGGTCTTCACCGACGCGCACTCCAGCTCGGCCGTCTGCACGCCGACGCGGTACGGGCTGATGACGGGCCGGTACAACTGGCGCTCGCGCCTGAAGAGCGGCGTGCTCGGTGGCATGAGCCCGCCGCTGATCGAGCCCGGTCGCCTGACCTTGCCGCGCTTCCTCCAAAAGCAGGGCTATCACACCGCCTGCATCGGCAAGTGGCATCTCGGCCTTGGGTGGCCGGTCCGCGCCGGCCAGCCGGGATTCGATGACCGCGTCGAAAAGGGCGAAGAGGCGTGGCGCGCGGATTTCACCCGGCCGATCGCGGGCGGTCCGCTCAGCGTCGGATTCGACCGGTTCTTCGGCATCGCGGCATCGCTCGACATGGTGCCGTACACGTTCATCGAGGACGATCATGTCGCCGTGGTGCCGACGCTCACGAACGACTTCCCGATGATCATCGCGCGGACGGACGGCGCGACGCGGCGTGGTCCGGCGGCGGTGGGCTTCGAGGCCGAGGCCGTGCTGCCTGTGCTGACCGCCAAGGCCGTCGCGTACCTCGATGGAAGGGCGGCCGATGCGAAGGCCGGCCGGCCGTTCTTCCTCTACCTACCGTTGAACGCGCCGCACACGCCGATCGCGCCGACCGACGCGTGGCGCGGCAAGAGCGGTATCAACGCCTACGCGGACTTCGTCATGCAGACCGATGCGAGCATCGGCGAGGTGCTCGCCGCGCTCGACCGGCTCGGGTTGGCACAGGACACCTGGGTCATCGTCGCGAGCGACAACGGCTGTTCGCCGGCGGCGCAGTTCTCCGAGCTCCGGGCCAAGGGGCACGAACCGAGCGGCCCGCTCCGCGGGGCCAAGGCCGACATCTTCGAGGGCGGCCACCGCATCCCGCTGGTCGTCCGTTGGCCGGGCCGCGTCCAGGCCGGCAGCCGGAGCGACCGGTTGGTCTGTCTCAACGATCTCTTCGCCACCTGCGCGGAGATCATCGGGAAGCCGGTCCCGTCCGATGCCGCCGAGGATAGCATCAGCCTCCTCCCGGTGCTCGAAGGCCGTTCCGGCGCGCCGATGCGCGAGACGCTGGTGCACCATTCGATCGACGGATCGTTCGCCGTGCGGCAAGGCGGATGGAAGCTGGAGCTTTGTCCCGATTCAGGCGGATGGAGCCGACCTGCGTCCGGGAGCGCGGCATCGGCGAAGCTTCCTCCGACCCAGCTCTACGATCTCGTCCGCGATCCGGCCGAGACCGACAACGTCGCCGCGGCGCATCCTGAGATCGTGGCCCGGCTCACGGGGTTGTTGGAACGCTCTATCGCCGAAGGCCGGAGCACGCCGGGTCCGTCGCGCCCGAACACCGGACCGGTCGGGATCCGGCGGCCCGGCCCGAGGACCGGAGCCCCGGTGGCGCCTTAGCCGAGCGGTGAGGCTTCCCGTTGTCCGGTGCGATTGTCCGGCCCGGCCGCGCCGTCAGTGCGTCAGGACGTGGCGGAGGTAGAGGTACATCAGCGGTGCGTTGAACAGCAGGCTGTCCAGCAGGTCGAGGATGCCGCCGATGCCGGGGAAGAACTTCCCGGAATCCTTCACGCCGGCCTCGCGCTTGAAGAGCGATTCGATGAGGTCGCCGATCACCGCGGCGACGCTGAGCACGACACCGAGGATGACGGCGTGGAAGTGGGTGGTCTCCTTGAGGTGGTCGTGGCACAGGTGCGCGAAGGCCACGCTCACCCCGGTCGAGACCACGATCGCGCCGGCGAATCCTTCCCACGTCTTCCCCGGGCTGATGCGCGGGATCATCTTGTGCCGTCCGATCAGCGAGCCGACGCAGTAGGCGCCGAGATCGCTGAACTTGGTGACGAGGATGAAGTAGAGCACGTAGTAGCGGCCGTCGACGCCCGGGAAGAAGTTGATCTTCTGGATGAAGTTCAGCAGCCACGGCACGTACATCAGCCCGAACAAGGTCGTGGAGATGGCCAGGATGCCGGCGGTGTTGTTCTTCGCGAGGAACTGGCGCACGCAGAGGCCGAGCACGAAGAGGATCAGCACCGAGGACTCGAAGTCGCCCGGCTTGGAAGCCATCCCGGCCTTGCCGATCCCCGGCAGATAGGCGGTGAGATAGAAGAAGGTCGACGCCATCAGCAAAAGGCCGCCGAGCACGCCCCAGGTCTTGAAGCACACCAGGCCGCGTTTTTCGACGAGCCCGTAGAACTCGAGCATGCCGGTCCACGCGAGCAGCATCATGAGCGCGAGGAACACGTGGTTCGCGACCAGGATGTTGGTCGAGAAGATGGCCGTGAGCACGATGGTCCACAGCACCACGGTGCTGCCGAGCCGGCGCACGAAGGTCTGCGCCTTGGTCAGGGCGGGCGGGGCGGGCGTCGGTGCAGCGGTCGGTTCCGTGCCGGCGGTCGTCATCGGCGGAGGGTGCCAGACGGCTCCGGCAGGACGAACCAAAACTTGGCCATCGGGTCGACCGGCTCAATCTCGGCCCGCCGGGTTCCCGAGCCGGAGATTCCGCTGCAAGGCGTAGGTCAGGCTCAGCACCAGGAACGACACGACCAGAAGGAACAGCGAGGTGCGGCCGGCCCCGGCGTAGTCGAGCCCCTGGACCTGGTCGTAGATGGCGATCGAGACCGTGCGTGTCACGCCGGGGATGTTCCCGCCGACCATCAGTACCACGCCGAACTCCCCGAGCGTGTGCGCGAAGCTCAGGACCATGCCGGCGAGCAATCCTGGCCAGGCCAGCGGGACGACGATGCGCCGGAACGTGTGCCACGGCGAGGCGCCGAGGCTCCGCGAGGCCTCGACGAGACGAGGGTCCACCGCGCGGAAGGCCGCGGTGAACGGTTGCACGGCGAACGGCAGGCTGTAGAGCGACGACGCGACCAACAGCCCGCCGAAGGTGAAGGGCAGGCGGCTTCCAGCGAGCGTCTCGTACCACCCGCCGAGCACGCCGTGCGGCCCGAGCGCGACGAGCACATAGTAGCCCAGCACGGTCGGCGGCAGCACGAGCGGCAGCGCGACGACCGCCTCGACGAAAAGGCGTCCGCGCCAGCGCGTCGTCGCCAGCCACCACGCGAGCGGCAGGCCGGTGACGAGCAGCATGAGCGCCGTGCAGCCCGAGAGCCGCGCGGTCAGCGCGATGGCCGTCCAATCCATGCGGTCATTTGTCCGGCAGGACGAACCCGTAGCGAGCCAGAACTGCGCGGCCCTCCTCGCCCGTGAGCACCGCCCGGAGCGCGCGTGCCGCCTCGGCGTTCTTGCCGCCGGTGAGGACCACGCCGCCCTGCTCGAGGCGCGGATGGGCCTCCGCCGGGATCTCCCAGAGGCGACCGGTGTCCGCCATCTTCGGCGCGACGGCGAGCGACCGCGCGATGACCCCGATATCGGCCGCGCCGGAGCCGACGAACTGCGCCGCCTGCGCGACGTTCTCGCCGAGCACGAGACGGTCCTTCACCGCGGCATGGATGCCGTAGTGCTCCATCGCCGCCACCGCCGCCGCGCCGTACGGCGCGTGCGCCGGGTTCGCGATGGCGATCTTCGCCGCCCTCGGGTCGAGCAGCGCACGGATGCCCGCCTTCTCGACCTCGATGCCCGACGCCTTCGGCACCCACACGACGAGCCGGCCGATGCCATAGATGAAACGGCTCGCCTCGTCGGCCTTGCCGGTTGTGACGAGCCGCCGCGGAAAGCCCGCGTCGGCCGAGAGGAACAGGTCGAACGGCGCGCCTTGGGCGATCTGGGCGAAGAGATTGCCGGATGAACCGTAGCTCGCTTTGACGGTGACCTGCGGATGCGTCTTGCCGAACCCGCCGATGACTTCGTCGAGCGCGAACTTGAGGTCCGCGGCGGCGGCGACGAGAAGATCGCCCGACAGGGCCGTCTCCGCAAAGGAGGGGAACGCCGAGAACGCGGCCGCTCCTGTCGCCAAGGCGGAGGCAGCGAGCCGGAGGCCGGTGCGACGGGAGACCAGGGCCGGGCTGATGCCGCCACAAAGGCCCGACAAGTCCGCCCTTCGGTCCGCGCTCACTTCATCCCGGGCCACGGCGTGATGGCGTTGAGCGCCGGCACGATCTTGCGGCGCAGCTCCAGGAAATCGACCTCGCCCGTGTGGCGGTACAGCACCTTGCCGTCGGGCGCGACCAGCAGCGTGTGGGGCAGGGGCCCCTTCCACTCGGGATCGAGCGCCTCGGTGAGCTTGTCCTCGTCGGTCTCGCCGTAGATGAGGTTCTGGGCGGAAGAATGATGCTTCTTCAGGAACTTGAGCACCATGTCCTTCTCGTCGGGCATCTGCGCGGCGACGGTGACGAGCTCGAAGTCGCGTTGGCGGAACCGCAGGCGGGTGTCCACGAAGTCGTCGAACTCGGCCACGCACGGACCGCAACGGGTGGACCACACGCTGATGAGCCGGAGCTTCCCGGTGCCCTTGTTCTCGCGGAGGGCCTTGAGCGCAGCGGCGTCGGCGGTCGCGAGCGTGACGGGTTCCTTGTGGACCTTCTCCAGCCAGCGCGCGTTGGCGTCGGTCTTGCCGGCCCATTTGGTCGAGCAGCCGAAGACCTTGGTGTCCTTCAGCCGGGGCTCCTTTCCTTCCAGCAGGTCGTCCATCGCGTTGCGCAGGTCGCGCGACTTCACGAGGTCGAGACGTTCGGCGTCGTCGATGCGCCCGCGGTACCGGAGCACGCGCTGCCGGTCGAACAGGAAGACGTGGGGCGTGGCGACCGGTCCGTACTTCAGCGACGCGGACTCGGTGTCGCCGTCGTAGAGATAGGGGAAGTTGTAGCCGCGATCCTTGGCGCGGGCCTTCATGTCTTCGAGGTCGTCGCCCAGGTCGGTGTAGCCCAGTTCATCGGCGCGGACCGCGGCGGGGCTGTTCGGCGAGATGGCGACCACGGCGACACCCTTGGTCCGATAATCGCGGACGAGATCCTTGATGCGCTCTTCGTAGGCCTGCGCGGTCGGGCAATGATTACAGGTGAAGACCACCGCCAGCAGCTTGGCGTCCTGGTACTCGGCGAGCGTGTGGTTCTTCCCGTCCACGCCGGGCAGGTCGAAATCTGGCGCGGCGGAGCCGAGCGCCAAAGTGGGATGATCCTCCGCGATGGCGATGGATGCGGCGAGGATCGCGAGCAACAAGGCGAGGGGTTTCACAGGTCCCGAGGATGGAAGCACCGCGACGGCGCGGGCAAACCGATTCTTGGCGAAGACCGGGGTCCGTCCGACTGCGAAGGGTTGCGTCGGAATCGGCGGCGGCGATTCTCCCGTGCATGGAACGGCTTGGGCTCAACCGGAGCGGCTACTTCGGCGAACGCATCGACATCGATATCACGTTGGAGGCGTGTGCCGCGGCCGCGCGACGCAACGGCTGGAAGGTCGGGTCGTTCCCGGCGGGCGCCCTCGGCCTGGTGGCCCTGCACCGTCCGGCGCCGGCGGGGAGCGCTTCCGCGCCGCGCGTCTATCTCTCGACGGGGATGCACGGCGACGAACCGGCTGGTCCGGTCGCCGCCCGCCGCCTGCTGGAAGAGGACCTCTGGCCGGCCGCGGAGATCTGGTTGCTGCCGTGTCTGAACCCGGACGGCATCCGGGCCAACACACGGGAGAACGCGGGCGGCATCGACATCAACCGAGATTACCGCCATTTCCGCAGCCAAGAAGCCCGCGGTCACGTCGAGTGGCTCGGGCATCAGCCGCCGTTCGACCTCACCTTGCTGCTGCACGAGGACTGGGAATCGCACGGGTTCTATTGCTACGAGCTGAACCCTGACCGGAGACCATCGCTGGCGGAGGTGATGATCGAGGAGGTCCGCCCCGTCTGCCCGATCGACGGCTCGGAGACGATCGACGGGCGTCCGTCGCGGCATCCCGGGATCCTTCGGCCGGAGGAATGGCCGGACTTCGATCCGGCGGAGCGCGCGGAATGGCCGGAGGCTCTCTGGCTCAGCATGAACCAGACGCGCCTGAACTACACCCTCGAGGCTCCGAGCGATTGGCCGCTCGCCGTCCGGGTCGAGGCGCTCGTCCGCACCGTGCGCGCTGCGATGGAGCGTTGCTGTGCGGAGGCGGTCCGGTAGGCTGCGCGGCCTGCGTATGGATGTCTCCCTCGCTCCCGGGCCGGTCCCTGCCCCCATCGTCTTCCGCCCGCGCGCGGCCGCCGTGCCCGCTCCTGCGGCGGTCCCTTCGTCCCGGGAACCGGTGCGCAGCCTGTATGTCCATGTGCCGTTCTGCGCGCACAAGTGCGAGTACTGCGCCTTCTACTCCGCGCCGCCGTCGGGCGACGTCATCAACCGCTACGTCGCCGCGCTGGTGCGCGAGCTGGAGCTGGTCGCACCGGATTGCCGGCCGGACACGGTCTTCTTCGGCGGCGGCACGCCCTCGCTGCTCACGCTCAAGCAATGGGAGACCGTGCTCGGGGCGATGGACCGGCTCGGCCTCACCGGCGCGGGAGAATGGACCGTGGAGTGCAATCCCGCGACCGTCTCCGCCGACAAGGCGAAGCTGTTGCGCGACGCCGGCGTCAACCGCATCTCGATGGGCGTGCAATCCCTCGACGAATCGTTGCTCGAACGGCTCGGGCGCATCCACTCGCGCGAGCAGGTCTTCCGCAGCCATGACATCCTGCGCGCCGCCGGCTTCGACAACCTGAACATCGACCTGATGTTCGCCATCCCGGGCCAGACGATGGGGCTCTGGCACCGCACGCTCGACGAGGCGCTCGCGTTGGGGACCGAGCACCTGAGCTGCTACGAGGTCATCTACGAGGACGACACGCCGCTCTACCAACAGCTCCAGGCGGGAGAGTTCGACGTGGACGAGGAGCTCGCCTGCGAGATGCACGAGGCGTTGGTCGACCGTGCGGCCGGCGTCGGTCTCCGGCAATATGAGGTCGCCAACTTCGCCCGCGACCAGCGCGTCGGCGTCGGACAACCGACGCCGAACGCGGAGCGGACCTCCGATATCCGATCCCCGATCCACCGTCCCCTGTCGTCGATCCCCGCCCTGGCTTGCCGCCACAATGTCGGCTACTGGCGCGGCCGCGATACCTACGGGGTCGGCCCGAGCGCGAGCGAATACGTCCGCGGATTGCGCGCGAAGAACTGGGCGAACACCGACCTCTGGATCGGGCAGCTGGAGAAGGGCCGGCGCGCGAAGGAATCCGCCGAGGCGCTGGCGCCGGAGGCGAGGGCGGGCGAGTTGGCGGCGTTCGGTCTGCGCATGAACGCGGGGTGGCCGTTCGCCGAGTTCACCGAGCGCACCGGCTTCGACCTGCGGACCGGATGGCGCGCCGAGCTGGACCGTCTGGTGGCCTGCGGTTGGGGCGAAGAGACGGCGGATTCGTTCCGGCTCACCCGTCAGGGGCTCCGCTTCGCCGATTCGGTGGCGGAGATGTTCCTGCGCTCCTGACTCTGCTCAAGCAGGCCGGGCGGAGCAGGCGTCGTCTCGTCATCCAGGACGGATCGCCTGGGGCATCGTTCCCGACAATCCTGACGTCATCCGGCTGGGTCGGCCCGGAGTCGGAACACCGGCTTCAATCATCGCGCCGTCACTCCGCGATCACGACGCACTGCCAGTTCTTCGCGTCGCGGAGGTAGAGGCGACCGTCGGAGTAGGCTGGATTGCACCAGTTCGCGCCGCAGACCTGCACTCGACCGAGTTCCTTGAAGGCCGTCGCGTCGGCCGCGAACAAACCGACCGCGCCGCCATCGGTCAGGGTCAGGACGTTCCCGCCCAAGACCACGAACCCGGCATGCGCCTTGTCGGCCGAGGTCGTGAACCATCCGTCCTGGCTCCATCGCTTGCTGCCGGTCGGCAGGTCGACCGCGACCAGGTCCTTGGATGGTCCGAGCCCGTAGAGCGTGTCGCCGACGCGCACCGGACTGGAGAAGTTCATCGCCCCGTCCTTGCTCACCCATGCTTGCGACACCTTCTGGCCGCCTCCTTCGCTCTCGATCTTCAGGCCCATCAGGCCGGCCGTGTGGGAAGCGACCGCCACGATGTCGCCGAGCACGACCGGCGTGGTCACGTGGCGACCGAACGCGGTCTTGACCGGGTAGCGCCACAGCAGCTTGCCGTCGGACGCGGCGAGGCCGATGACGGCCTCGGCGGTGAAGCACACGTATTGCCGTGTGCCGGCCAGCGTGGCGACCACTGGCGGGGCATAGCCGGCCTGGTCGTCCTGGGACTTCCAGCGCACCGCTCCGGACCGCTTGTCGAAGGCGACGATGCCCGCGCCTTTCATCCCGCCGGCGCAGACGATGAGCAGGTCGCCGTCGACGAGCGGGGAACCGTCGTTGCCATGGCGCGCCGCGCCGGCCGTGTTGCCCTTCTCGCCGGTGAAGACGGCTCCGAGGTCGTCGGTGTACCGCGTGCGCCAGACCCGCCTTCCGTCGGCGACGGAACGGCACTGCAGCTCGCCTTTGCACGAGACGACGTAGACGCGTTCGGCGTCGACGACCGGCGTGCAGCGCGGACCGGTCGGCCCCTGCGAATCGGTGAACGGCGAGTCCACCGCCTGCCGCCAGATCTCTTTGCCGTCGGCCAACGCGAGAGCGCGGAGCGTCTCTTGGCCGTCCTGGTGGTCGAAGGCGAAGAGCTTCCCGGCGGCGACGACGGGTGAAGCGAGGCCGGGTCCGGCCGGCACCCGCCAAGAGGTCTTCAGTTCGGCGGGCAGCTTCGACGGGACTTTTTCGGACGGCGGCGCATGACCGTCGCCGAGGGGGCCGCGCCATCGCGGCCAATCGGCGGCCTGCGCCGCGGTGACGAGCAAGGCGCCGAGCGTCCACGCGGTGAAGGTCCAGGCGCGGTGCGGGTTCATCGGTTCTCGTTGGCGTACCACATCAGCGCCGAGAGCCCGGCGGCCACGAGAGCAGCGGTGACGAGCGACGCGATCATGTGGACGCGTCGCTTGTGCTTGGCACCGCGGCCTTGGCCCGGGAGCAGGTAATAGCGGTGCTCCTCAGGATTCTTTGGTTTGAAACCGAACATACGAGACAGGATGGACGGCGGGGTTATAGGCAGAGCCGGGAGCCCAGCGCAACCGACGAGCAACGGCGCGGTGATTTTCTTGTGATCGGAGCGCCGCGGTTCGGCCTTCGGCGACCGTCTCCGGCTCCACATCCCGGATCAAGGGCATGGACGCGCTGCCATGCCGGCGCTAAGAACACGGCGTCTCCCCGAGAACAGAAACCGATGCCGCACCGGCGCCGAGTGCCCGGTCGGCGACCTATGCCGCCACCATGAAGACCCGCCCCGCGTCCGCCAAAAAGACCATCACCTCCGGCAATTCCGCCCCCGCCCACGGCGTCTCCGCGAAGACCCGCAAGATGCTCATCAACGGCCAGTGGGTCGCCGCCGCCTCCGGCGAGACGTTCCCGACGATCGACCCCGCGACCGGCGAGGTGATCTGCCGCGTGCCGGCCGGTGACAAGGCCGACATCGATGCCGCGGTCAAGGCGGCGCGGGCCGCGTTCGAGACCGGGCCATGGCGCAGGCTGACGGCGTCCGAGCGCGGACGGCTGCTGTGGAAGCTCGCCGATCTGCTGGAGGAGAACCTGGAGGAGTTCGCACGCCTCGATTCGCTCGACAACGGCAAGCCGCTCGCCGTCGCCCGCGCCGCCGACGTGCCGCTGGCGGTCGATCTGTTCCGCTACATGGCCGGTTGGACCACCAAGATCCACGGACGCACCTTCCCCATCTCCGTGCCCTACGCGCCGGGCGCGCAATTCCATGCCTATACCCAGCGCGAGCCCGTGGGCGTGGTCGGCCAGATCATCCCGTGGAACTTCCCCTTGCTGATGGCCGCGTGGAAGCTCGGTCCCGCGCTGGCCACCGGCTGCACCGTGGTGCTCAAGCCCGCCGAGCAGACGCCGCTCTCCGCGCTCCGTCTCGGCGAGCTGATCCAGCAAGCCGGGTTCCCGGACGGCGTGGTGAACATCGTCACCGGCCTGGGCGAGACCGCGGGCGCGGCGCTGGCCGGCCATCCGGGGATCGACAAGATCGCCTTCACCGGCTCGACCGAGGTCGGCAAGCTCATCGTCCGCGCGGCGGCGAACGACCTGAAGAAGGTCTCGCTCGAGCTCGGCGGCAAGTCGCCCAACATCATCCTCGACGACGCCGACCTCGAGACGGCCATCCCGGGCGCGGCGAGCGCGATCTTCTTCAACCACGGCCAATGCTGCTGCGCCGGTTCGCGCCTCTACGTCCACAAGAAGCACTTCAACAAGGTCGTCGAAGGGGTCGCGGCGGCGGCCGCCAAGATCAAGGTCGGTCCCGGCCTCGCGCCCGACACCGAGATGGGCCCGCTCGTCTCCGAGGAGCAGCTGGACCGCGTGATGGGCTTCCTCCGGTCCGGTCAGAGCGAGGGCGCGAAGCCGCTCGCCGGAGGCGGACGCCACGGCGACCGCGGCTACTTCGTGGAGCCGACCGTGTTGGTGGACACCAAGCCCGGCATGAAGGTGCTGGAGGAGGAGATCTTCGGGCCGGTGGTGTGCGCCGTGCCGTTCACGGATGTAGACGAGGTGCTCGCCGCGGCGAACAGCAACATCTACGGCCTCGCCGCCGCGGTGTGGACCCGCGACGTGTCCCGGGCGCACCAGCTCGCGAGCGCGCTGCGCGCCGGCACCGTGTGGGTGAACTGCTACAACATCTTCGACGCCGCGCTGCCCTTCGGGGGCTACAAGCAATCCGGCTGGGGCCGCGAGATGGGCGAAGAAGCGCTGCAACTCTACACCGAGACCAAGGCCGTCTGCGTGAGGCTGTGAGGCGGCGGCGGTCGCCGGTCGCGGTGGCAAGCCACACGCAATCAAAGACCTCGCGGATTCTGCGCAGGGCAGGGGGGAGACGCCGGGAGGGCGGCGGTTCTACCCGCGCCCTGATCAATTCGCGAGGGTCGTGCCCGGATGGATCCCATGGAGGGCGTCCTGTCCGGGAACCTCCAGCCCGTGTGGCGGAGAACGATTTGGCGCGCGGGTGGAACCGCCGCCCTCCCGGCTCGCGCGTCATTTCATCGTTCACCCTTGCGCGTTTCTTCTCCACCCTCCGGCCATGAGCACTCCGGACCCCGCACCTGCCGTCCCCACCACGCTCGCCCCGAACCGTCTCACCTCGCTCGACGCCTACCGCGGCTTCGTGATGCTGCTGATGATGGGCGAGGTGCTGCGGTTCTGCGACGTCGCCGGCAAGCTGGACGAGGGCGGCCACGGCGGTCTCTGGGCGGGGCTCTGGGCTTTTCTCTGCCGTCAGCAATCGCACGTCGACTGGGTCGGCTGCGTGCTGCACGACATGATCCAGCCGTCGTTCTCTTTCCTCGTCGGTGTCGCGCTGCCGTTCTCCATCGCGGCCCGCGCGGCCCGCGGCCAGGGCACGGTGCCGATGGCGGGTCATGCCGTCCTGCGCGCGGTGCTGCTGACCTTGCTCGGCGTGTTCCTTCGCTCGACGCACGCGTCGCAGACGAACTGGACCTTCGAGGACACGCTTTCCCAGATCGGTCTCGGCTATGTGTTCCTCTTCCTGCTCGGGCTCCGGCCGGTGCGCGACCAGTGGATCGGGCTCGGCGTGATCCTCGTCGGTTATTGGGCCGCCTTCGCGCTGTGGCCGTTGCCGGGGATGGATTTCGACCACGGCAAGGTCGGTGTCTCCGCGGCGTGGCTGAAGGAGCACGGACACACCGGCTTCGCCGCCCATTGGCAGAAGAACAGCAACTTCGCCTGGGCCTTCGACACCTGGTTCCTCAACCTGTTCTCCCGGGCCAAGCCGTGGCTCTACAACGGCGGCGGCTACTCCACCATCAGCTTCATCCCGACGCTCGGCACGATGGTGCTGGGGCTGATCGCGGGCGGGGTGTTGCGCAGCGAACGGGACGGCCGGGCCAAGCTGAAGTGGCTCGCGACGGCCGGCGTGGTCTGCCTCGCGTCGGGCTGGGCGTTGGGTGCGCTGGGGATCTGTCCGGTGGTGAAGAAGATCTGGACGCCGAGCTGGGTGCTCTTCAGCGGCGGTTGGTGCTGCCTGTTGCTCGCCGGGTTCCATGCCTTGGTGGATTTCCACGGCTGGAAGCGGTGGGCCTTCCCGCTGGTCGTCGTGGGCACGAATTCGATCGCCGCCTACAGCATCGCCCATCTCTGGGACGGATTCATCGCGAAGAACCTGAAGACCCACCTGGGCCAGGGCTTCTTCGGCTTTGCCGGCGCGTACGAGCCGTTCGTCTTCGGTGCGACCGTGCTGCTCGTGGAGTGGGCGATCCTGCATTGGATGTGGCGCCGCAAGATCTTCCTGCGCCTCTGACGTCGCCGCCGCGAAAACCATTTGCCCGGGACGTCACGGGCTCGCAAAGTCTCCTCCGTACCGTCGTCTGCACAGCAAACATACAACACCCATGAGCGAATCCTACGTTCCCCTCATCAGCTCCGGCGTCGCCGGTCCGCTGGGCGTCCTCCACCTCCCGCGCCTCTGGCTCAAGGCCTCTCTCGAGGCCGCCGGCAAGCTCGCCGCCGGGTATCCCGGCATCGGCCAGGGCTATGACATGATGGTCATCAGCGCCCTCGGCCTGAGCGCCGACGCGGTGAAGGCCTTCCTCGCCGCTTCCAAGCCGACCTATCCTCAGTTCGAGGCCTGGATCAAGACCCAGCCCGGCGTCAACCTGACCAAGGGCAACATCCACAAGCTGAACGTCTCGATCGCCGGCTACATCCACGCCGACGAGACCCGCAAGAACATCCTCACGGCCAGCGGCCTGCCCGACAACGGCTCCGTCCTTCCCGACGCGGTCAACCTGAACAACATCGACGACTGGTTCGAGTTCCACCAGGCCGTGCTCAAGTGAGCCCAGGTCGTCGCTGACGATACTTTCCGACGGCGCGGCCCCGAGGTCGCGCCGTTTTTTGTTTCTCCGGGAGCAGCGGGCCGCGAACGGCACGAAGGACGCCGTGCCGCCGCTCGGGTCCTCACCCGCCCGCTCAGCGCGACGGGATTCCTCACGCCAGCAGCGGCTTGACCAACTCGCCGTGGATGTCGGTGAGGCGGAAATCGCGGCCCTCGAAGCGGTGGGTGAAGCGGGTGTGCTCGATGCCGAGCAGATGCAGCATCGTGGCGTGCAGGTCGTGCACGCTCACGGGGTCCTTCACGATGTTGTAGCCGAAGTCGTCGGTCTGCCCGACCACGGTGCCGGGCTTCACGCCGCCGCCGGCCATCCAGAGAGAATAGCAGCGCGGATGATGGTCGCGGCCGAAGCTGGCCTTGGTGATGTCGCCTTGCGAGTAGGCCGTGCGGCCGAACTCGCCGCCCCAGATGACCAGCGTGTCGTCGAGCAGGCCGCGCTGTTTCAGGTCCTTCACCAGCGCGGCGCTCGCCTGGTCCGTGTTCTTCGTCTGCGCCTTGATGCCGTCGGGCAGACCGCCGTGGTGGTCCCAGTCGCGGTGGCAGAGCTGGATGAAGCGGACGCCGCGTTCCGCGAGCCGTCGGGCCAGCAGGCAGTTGTTGGCGAACGACGATCTGCCCGGGACGGCACCGTAGGATTCGAGGACCTCCTTGGGCTCCTTCGCGATGTCCATCAGCTCCGGCACGCTGGTCTGCATGCGGAAGGCGAGCTCGTAGTTGTCGATGTGGGTGGCGATGTCGGGGTCGCCGAGCGCGCCGAGCTGGCGCTTGTTCAGGTCCTGCATGGCGTCGAGCAGCTCGCGGCGGGCGGTGCTGCTGAGGCCGGGCGGGTTCGAGACGTAGAGCACCGGGTCGCCTTGGCTGCGCATCTGCACGCCCTGGTAGTTGCCGGGGAGGAAGCCGTTGCCCCAGTAGCGGGCCTGCAATGATTGGCCGCCGCTGCCGCTCACCAGCACGACGAACGCGGGCAGGTTCTCGTTCTCGCTTCCGAGACCGTAGCTCACCCAGGCGCCCATCGTCGGACGGCCCGGCTGCTGGTTGCCTGTCCCGAAGAAGGTGACCGCCGGGTCGTGGTTGATCGGGTCGGTGTGCATCGAGCGGATGAGCGCGATGTCGTCCGCGATGCCGCCGATGTGCGGCAGCATGCTGCTCATCTCGGTGCCGGCTTTGCCGTACCGCTTGAAGTCGAACGCCGGCCCGACGCACTTGAGCACCGACTGGCCCGCGGTCATGCCGGTGATGCGCTGCCCCATGCGGACGCTCGGAGGCAGCTCCTGTCCGGTCATCTCGGTGAGCTTGGTCTTCGGATCGAAGAGGTCGAGGTGCGACGGCGCGCCGGATTGGAACAGGTAGATGACGCGCTTGGCCTTCGGTGCGAAGTGCAGGGTCTTCAGCGCGCCCATCGACTTCAGCGCCGGCTCGGTCGAGCCCAACAGGCGCGGGTTGAGCAGGGTTGCGAGGGCGATACCGCCGAGGCCCGTCGTGCTGCGGGTCAGGAAGGTGCGGCGGGTGAGCGTGCGTTCGAGGTCGGGTCGGAAGTCCATGTCAGTCCCAGGGGTTGAAGAGGTCGGCGCCGGTGCGGGCAAAGTCAGCGGTGTTGCGGGTGATGATGGTCAGATGGTGGGTCAACGCGGTGGCGGCGATGAGGCTGTAGAGAGTCGGAAGAGGTGGACCGGAGGTCTCGGCAGCGGCCATGAGATCGCCCCATCGGGTGGCCACGACATCGTCGAACGGCAGGATCCGGCGATGGAAGCGGGCGGCAAGCTCATGATGGATCCAACCGAGCAATTGGCGACGACGCTTCGGATCGTCCAGCCGGGCCGCTCCTTTGTGGAGCTCGCCGATGGTGACCGCGCTCAGGAACAGGGCCGATTCCTCCTGCTGACCAAGCCAAGCCATCACCTTCGGCGAAGCGGTCTTCTTCCGCGCCTCGGAGATGACGCAGGTGTCGAGCAGCCAATTCATAGCTCGATCTCGCGCGGGAAGTCCTTCTGCCGCTCGAAGTCGACATCGAGTCCGCGGAGCGGTGACCCGAGCAACATCTGGACGAGCGACTTCTTCGGCTTGGCCTTCTTGAACTCTGCCATCGAGACGACCATGACGGTCGGTTCACCGTGGCGGGTGACGGTTTGCGGGCCCTGGGTCAAGGCGTTGTCCACGACGAGGCTGAACTGGTTCTTGGCCTCCTGAAGTTGCCAGACGTTCTTCATGGTTCGGAATCTCGAGCCCTTGATCTAGCTGATCTAGCGAGGATCAGCGGCTCAACGGGTGATGGTCTCGTTGAGGTTCAGCAGCACGTTGGCGACGGCGGTCATCGCCGCGAGCTCGGGCATGTCGGCCTTCTCGGGGACCTTCGACTCGCCGACCTTGAGCAGGGCCTCGGCGGCCTTCGGGTCGGCGCGGAAGGTGGCGAGCTGGCGGTCGTAGGTCTTCTGGAGCAGGCCGATCTCCTCGGGCTGCGGCGGGCGACCCAGCGTGTGCCGGAAGGCACGGACCAGACGGCGCCCGGTGTCGGACGGCTCTTCGCCGGTGACCCGCTGGGCCAGACCGCGGGCGGCTTCGACGAACGCCGGGTCGTTCATCAGCACGAGCGATTGCAGCGGCGTCTGCGTCCGTTGGCGGAGGAAGGTGCAGACCTCGCGGTTCGGCGCGTCGAAGGTCGCCATCGCCGGATGATGCGCCGAGCGGCGCCAGAACACGTACATGCCGCGCCGATAGAGAGCGTCGCCGTGGTCCTGGGTGAAGGCTGAATCGGTGCCGTCCCACAACCCGGGCGGCTGGTAGGGCTTCACGCTCGGGCCGCCGATCTTCGGGTTGAGCAGGCCGGACACGGCGAGGGCGTTGTCGCGGATGAACTCCGCGTCGAGCCGCACCCGCGGTCCGCGGCTGATGAGCCGGTTGTAAGGGTCGCGTTCCAGCTTCTCGTGGGTGACGGCGGCGGATTGCCGGTAGGCGGAGCTGGTCACGAGGATCCGGACCAAGGCCTTCAGGTCCCACGGCTTGACCGGGCGCGGCCCGTCGGGATCACCGTCGCGGAACCGCACGGCCAGCCAATCGAGCAGCTCGGGATGGCTCGGCCATTCGCCTTGGGAGCCGAAGTCGTTCGCCGTCTTCACCAGGCCGGTGCCGAAGAACATCGCCCAGTAGCGGTTCACCGTGACGCGGGCCATCAGCGGATTGTCCTTCGAGACCAGCCATCGCGCCAGCGCGAGACGGTTGGTCGGACCGCCGGCCAACGGTGGGAGGAAGGCCGGCGTCCCGGCCGTGACCTGCTCGCCCTTGGTCCGGAAATCGCCGCGCACCAGCACGAAGGTGTCCCGGGGCGGATCCATCTCTTCCATGACCAGCGAGGTCGGGATCGCGGCATAGAGCGACTCTTTCTGGCGCCGCGCCTTCGCGAGCGCGGCGTCGGACCTCAGATAATCGGTGGCGTAGGTCTCCTTGTAGAAGCGCGACAGGTCGCCGCGCTCCTCGTCGGTCCGGGTGCCGCGCGACTTCGCGATGGTCGGCAGATAACCGTCGAGCACGAGGAGCCGGATGTCCTCGGCCGACAACGGACGCGAATAGAAGCGCAGGTCGTCCACCTGTCCGGTGAAGTCCGACTCGCCGTTCCGCGCGCCGACCCGCAAAGGCCCGGCCGTGGCGATGTCGCCCTTCAGTTGGTCTTTCTCGGTCTCCGTGTCCTTGGCCTTGCCGTTCACGTAGAGCTTGAGGCCGGCGGCCTTGCCCGAACCGTCGTAGGTGGCGGCGACGTGCAGCCACTGGCCCTGCGGGAACTGCTCCTTCGTCCGTACCTTCAGGGCGTCGTCCGGCCACGCGTGGATGAGATGCACCTGCGGGCGTCCATCGGCGATGAGCAGGTCGAAGCCGCGGTAGCCGGGCGCCTTCTCCTGCTTGCTGAACACCGCGCCGTTGCCCTGGATCTTCAGCCAAGCACTGAAGGTGAACGCGTTGGTGCGTTCGAAGGAGACCTTCTGCCCGAGGTCGACGTGCGATTTGCCGTCGAGCTTGAGTGACTTGCCGATGCGACCGTCGGCGAACTCCGCCGGCCCGGTCCTCACCAGACGCGCTGAATCGGACGACGAGGAGCCGGTCCCGCCCGTGTCGGCGGCCGGTGCGTTGGTCGTGTTGTCGAGCGTGCCGTCGAACGGCAGCAGCGCGACCAGGGCGGCCGGGTCGACCTTGGCGGGCGGCTTCGCGACCATCTCCCGCTCCCATTTCTCCTGCGTCTCTCCGAGCTCGTTGACGCGGTCCTGCAGCGTCTTCTCGGCGTCCTTCAGGCGGAACTCGTCTTCGACGAACTGGCGTGCCTGTTCCGGCGTTGGCACCGGGAGACGCGGCGGCGGGTTGTCGGAGCGGATGCGGTCGAGGCCCTTCTCCGGCACGTTGTGGAAGAACGCGTAGAGCCGGTAGAACTCCTTCGTCGTCATCGGATCGTACTTGTGGTCGTGGCACTCGGTGCAGCCCACCGTGAGCCCCAGCCACACCGCGCCGACCGTGTTCACTCGGTCGACGACATATTTGTTGAGGTACTCGTCGGGGTCCGCGCCGCCCTCGTCGTTCGTCATGTTGTTGCGGACGAACCCCGTGGCGATGCGCTGCTCCGGCGTCGCGTCCGGCAACAGGTCGCCCGCGAGCTGCTCGACGGTGAACTGGTCGTAGGGCTTGTCGTCGTTGAAGGCCTTGATCGCCCAGTCGCGCCAGAGCCACATGAAGCGCACGCCGTCGAAGTGGTAGCCGCTCGTGTCGGCGAAGCGCGCGAGATCGAGCCAGTTCGCCGTCATCCGCTCGCCGTACTGCGGCAGCTCCATGAGCCGGTCCACCAGCTTCTCGTAGGCCTCGGGCGATTTGTCGGCCAGGAAGGCGTCGACCTCCTCGATCGTGGGCGGAAGCCCGGTGAGATCGAACCGCGCGCGTCGGATGAGCGTGGCCTTGTCCGCTTCGGCGTCCGGCTGGATGCCTTCCTTGGAAAGCCGGTCGAGCACGAACCGATCGACCGGGTTGCCGGCCCAACGCGGGTCCTTGACCTCGGGCAACGCGGAGCGCTCCGGCGGGAGGAACGACCAGTGCTCCTTCCACTTCGCGCCTTCCTGGACCCACCGCTGGAGCAGCTCGACCTGCGCCTTGGTCAGCGGCTTGCCGGTCTTCGGCGGCGGCATGACCTCCTCGGTGTCGGCGGTGAGGATGCGCTCGACCAGCGTGCTCTTGGCCGTGTCGCCCGCGATGAGCGCGTGCTTGCCGGACTTGAGCTCCTTGAAGGCGTCGGCCTGCTTGTCGAGGCGGAGGCCGCCCTTGCGCTTGTTCTCGTCGGGACCGTGGCAGGCATAGCATCGGTCCGACAGGATCGGCCGGATGTCCCGGTTGAAATCGACCGGCGACGGCGAAGTCGCCGCCGCGATCGCGGCGCTGACGGAGACGACGAAGCTCAGCCCGCGCAAGGCGAGGCGCAGCGCATGGGCATACCGGACGGGAACCATTCGCGAACTCTAGGGGCGATGTCGTCCGTTTCAACCGTGCTGCGCAGGAAATCTCCGCGGCAGCGTGCCGACGTTGCCACCGTGTCCGTCCGACGATAGCTTCGCCTCCTGAATCCGCCCGCGGCAACGCGGGTCTCTTATGTCCGCACCCTTGAGCCCCGAGCCCGTCCTGTCGTCCGCCGATCGTCCTGAGCCGTCCGCTGCCGCCCCGCGCGTCGGCGACCGCGTCACGCTCGACATCCATGATCTCGCGTTCGGCGGCGAAGGCGTCGGGCGCGCCGGCGAGTTCGTCGTGTTCGTGCCGTTCGTCTGCCCCGGCGAGCGCGTGGAGGTGAAGCTCACCGAGGTGAAGAAGAACTTCGCCCGGGGCGAGATGGTCCGCTTGGTCACGACCTCGCCGGACCGGGTCGAACCGGGGTGCGCCTACTTCGGCGAATGTGGCGGATGCCAGTACCAGCATCTCAGCTACGCCGCGCAGGTCCTCTGGAAGCAGAAACAGATCACCGACCTCTTCCAGCGCGTCGGCGGGTTCGACGCCGCGGTGGTGCGGCCGGTCGTCCCATGCCCCGCGCCGTACGGTTATCGCAACCGCGTCCTCGTGCGCAGCCAGTGGAACAAGCCCGCGCAGAAGCTGAACCTCGGCTTCATCCGCGCCGATTGCGGTCTCGTCTGCGACATCGAGTCCTGCGCCATCGCCGAGCCCGGGATCAACCAAGCCATCACCGCTTGGCGCAAGAACCCGCCGCCGAAGGGCGGGCTCAAGACGCTCCTGCGCATCCCGCCCGAGGGCTGGATCGTGCCGGAGCACAGCTTCTTCCAGAACAATTTCTTCCTGCTGCCGGCGTTGGTCGATGGCGTGCGCGCCCGCCTGGCCGACGCCGGCAGCCGGCACCTCATCGATGCGTATTGCGGGGTCGGCTTCTTCAGCCTCTCCCTCGCGGCGTCGGTGGATTCCTTCCTCGGCGTCGAACTCGATGTGCCGGCCATCCGCGCGGCGCGGCAGAACCAGCAGGACCGCGGCATCACCAACGGCGAGTACGTCGCGGGCGACACCGATGCGCTGCTGCCGTCGCTGCTCGCGAAGCGGGATCCGGCGAAGACCGCGGTGCTGCTCGATCCGCCGAGGGTCGGTTGCCGGCCGCCGAGCCTCCACGTGCTCCGGGAGACCGGGCCGGCGCAGATCCTTTATGTGAGCTGCCATCCGGCCACGTTGGCGCGCGACCTGAAGCTGCTTTGCGCGGACGACCGGTACCGGGTCGCCGATGTGCTGCCGTTCGACATGTTCCCGCAGACCCAGCACGTCGAGTGCGTCGCAGACCTGCGGCTCGTCCGCTGAAGAAGGCGCGGGGCGTCCGGAAGCCGGGACGAAGGCATCAACGCCCCCGCCAACGCGGCGGAACACCCTGGGGGATGTCGGGAAAACCCGGCGCGAAGTGCGAGCCCCACGAGGATGCCGCCCAGTCCGGTACCGAAGCCGCGGACCGGATCGATGCCCAGGATCCGGGCTCCCGGTTCCGCCCCCTGGAAACGAAAACGGGACGGACGCTCATGGCATCCGTCCCGTGGAGGTCCTGCAGAAAGCCGGCGAGGACCGGCCGGTTCTCAATCGAAGGCGTGGCCGGCGCAGCAGAGCACGTTTCTGAGCTTGTGGCGGACGAGCTCCTTGACCTTGGCGCGGGCCGGGGCCAGGTACTTGCGGGGATCGAATTCGCTCGGTTTCTCGAACAGGACCTTGCGGATCGCAGCGGTCATCGCCAACCGGAGGTCGGTATCGATGTTGACCTTGGTGCAACCCACGCGGCGAGCGATCTCGATGTCCGCCTCGGACACGCCGGCGGTCTCTTCGCCCATCGCGCCGCCGTACTTGTTGATCTCTTGGGCCAGTTCCTTGGGCACCGAGGAGGCACCGTGGAGCACCAGCGGGTAATCGCCCATGCCGGCATCCATGAGGGCTTTCTTGATGGCCTTGAGGCGCTCGAGGTCGAGGTGCTGCTCGCCCTTGAACTTGTAGGCGCCATGGCTGTTGCCGATGGCGACCGCGAGGGAGTCGACGCCCGACTGGCGGACGAACTCGACGGCCTCGTCGGGGTGGGTGTAGGCGCCGCCCTTGGAGTAGCTGCCGCCTTCCTCGCCGTCGTCGTGCTGCGCGCCGACGAGCATGCCGAGCTCGCCTTCGACGACGCAGTTATGCTTGTGGGCGTACTCCACGACCTTGCGGCAGATCTCGACGTTCTTCTCGAACGGATCGTGCGACGCGTCGATCATCACGCTGGTGAAGCCCTCGTCGATGCACTGCTTGCACAGCTCGAAGCTGTCGCCGTGGTCGAGATGGACCGCGATGGGGATGGTCGAGAGGCTGACCGCCGCCTCGATGAGCTTCTTGAGGTAGACCGGATGGGCGTAGTCGCGGGCTCCTTTGGAGATCTGGAGCATCACGGGCGCCTTCTCCTCCTCGCAGGCCTCGATGATGGCCTGGAGCAGCTCCATGTTGTTCACGTTGAACGCGCCAAGGGCGTACTTGCCTTTGAGCGCTTTCGCGAACAGATCGTTGGTGTGGGTCAGTGGCATAGCGTTTTCAGATTCTTGGTTCATCCCGGCACGAGGCCGGACGAGCGGCTAGCGTAAGGAAGCCGCGGGAAGTTTGGAACGGGTTTTTTCCGCGATAGGGCCTGCCCGAGAAGCGCCGGTTCCCAAGGGTGCTTCGGGAGTCTGCTTGAATCCCGACGGCGTCCCGTGCTCTAAGCTGTCCCGCTTCCGGCCCCATGAACATCCTTTCCCGCATCCTGCTCGCCTCCGTGCTCTCGTGGGCGCCCGTCCACCGATGCGTGGCGGCGGACCCGGCCCGTCAGGCCTTCGCCGACGTGCTGTCCCAGGTCGCGGATTTGTTCGAGGTCAAGGCCGGTCCATCGCGGACGCTCATGACGGTGGTGGAGGTCGTTTACGCCCGAGGGTGGGATGCGGGCTTGGTCGGTCGTCCTGTCTCGGTGGCGTTCCAGGCGCCGGACCGGCTGCAATTGGCGGCGAAGCTCGGGAAGGACGACGTCTGGGCAGGACGTGACGGGCAAGAGATCTGGTCCTGCCGGCCGGGCAAGGGGCCTGCGCTGATCGGGGCCCCCGGCGTGAAACACAACGCCACCCGTGCGGATGCCGGGATCGTCCGTCTTGCGCCGGTCCAGATGCCGTGGTCCGCCCAGCAGCTCGTGCTGCTGCCCTACGTCTGCCAGGTCGACGGCTTGCCGGACCAGGTGGTCGAAGGCGTGCGATGCCGGGTCGTCCGGGCCCGACCGCTGGCGCAGGCGAAGGCCGCGCTCCAGGTCCCTGCGTTCACGCTGACTCTCTGGCTGCGCGACGGCGAACCGCTGCCGGTGCGGATCGCCTACGAGGGCGAGGACGGCACCGCGGCCACCATCGCCTTCCGCCAGACCCGGCTGGTGCGGGCTTGGGCGGCGGCGAGGTGGAAGGTGCCTCCTGTCGCCGGTGCCAAGGCTGAAAGGGTCGCTTTGTCGCAGGTGCGGAAGGCCATCCCACCGGTGCTGGAGGTCTTCCTGACGCCGGCCTCGTTGCCCGTGCAGGCGGTCGGGAATTGAACCCGTCGTGCCGGCACCAAAGCCGGACCGGGACCGCCCTGGTCAGTGCGTGTAGCCTTCTTCGCCGTGTTCCGCGAGGTCGAGGCCCTGGTTCTCGACCTCTTCGGCGACGCGGCATCCGATGGTGCGGTCGATGACCCGGTAGAGCACCACCGTCGCGACGACGGAAAGCACCAGCACGAGGCCGCCGGCCTTGATCTGCTCGAGCCAGAGCGTGTGTCCCACGATGCCCTTGAGCCGGTCGCCGGCGAGGTTCGGGTTGGCTGCCGGCGACGCGAGAAAGCCGGCGAGCAAGGTGCCCAGCGTGCCGCCGACCGCATGGACGCCGAAGGTGTCGAGCGAATCGTCGTACTTGAGCCAGCTCTTGAGCTTGCCGCAGGCGTAGAAGGTGGCGATGCCGGCGCCCAGGCCGATGGCGACCGCGCCGTCCGCGGTCACGAAGCCGCTGGCCGGCGTGATCGTCGCCAAGCCGGCGACCGCGCCCGAGCACATGCCGAGGATGCTCGGCTTGCCGCGCACGACCTGTTCGAGGAACGCCCAGACGCACAGGCCGACGCCCGCGCTGAGCGTCGTGGCGACGAAAGCGTTGGACGCGATGGCGTCCGCCGCGAGCGCGCTGCCGGCGTTGAACCCGTACCAGCCGAACCAGAGCATCCCGGTGCCCACGAGGCAGAGCACCATGCTGTGAGGCACGAAGGGCTCGCGTCCGAAACCCTTGCGCGGCCCGAGCAGGAGGCAGAGCACGAGAGCGCTCCATCCGGACGTCATATGCACCACGATACCGCCCGCGAAATCGATCGCCTTGATCTTGGCGTCGGCGTTGCCCAAGCCGTTCATCCAGCCGTCGGAGGCCCAGAGCATGTGCGCCGTGGGGAAGTAGACGATGAACATCCACGCTACGCAGAAGACCATCAGCGCCTTGAACCGCATGCGTTCCGCGATCGCGCCGACGATCAGCGCCGGCGTGATGATGGCGAACATCAGTTGGTACATCGCGTAGATGTTGTGCGACACCCATGGACCGTAATCCGGGTGCGGCTCGGCGGTGACGCCGTGGAGGAAGCTCCAGCCCAGCCCGCCCAGGAACGGCGACCCCTTGGAGAACGACAGCGAATAGCCGCACACCCACCACAGCACCGTGACCAATCCGGCGAGGCCGAGGCATTGCGCCAGCACGGAGAGCACGTTCTTCCGCCGCACCAATCCACCGTAGAAGAGCGCGAGCCCCGGCAGGGTCATGAACAGCACCATCCCGGCGCTGACCATGAGCCAGGCGTTGTGCCCGGGGCCGGGGACGCCTTTGAGGGCGGTCAGGCCGGGGCCGCTGTTCTTGACGTAGGCCTCGAGGTCGGCGAGGCGCTGTTCGACGGTCGGGTCGGCGGCGAACAGGGCGCTCGCCGTCATCATCGAAACGGCGGACCAACCCAGCAGGAGACGGAGGAGGGATCGCATGGAGGGAAAGGTGGGTTCAGACCGCGGCGTCGCCGCGTTCTTCGGTGCGGATACGGATGACTTCCTCGACGGCGGAGACGAAGATCTTGCCGTCGCCGATCTTGCCGGTCCGCGCCCCTTTGATGATGGCCGCCACGACCTCGGCGACCCGTTCGTCGGGCACGATGATCTCCAGTTTCACCTTGGGCTGGAAATCGACCGTGTACTCGGAGCCGCGATAGATCTCGGTGTGGCCCTTCTGTCGGCCGAAGCCTTTCACCTCGGCCAAGGTCATGCCTTGGATCCCGAGTTCGCGGAGGGCGTCTTTCACGTCCTCGATCTTGAAAGGCTTGATGATGGCTTCGATTTTCTTCATCCGCGGGGTGTCTTGACTGCGTGGAACGCGGCGGACGCTGCCAAAGCCAGCGCGTCCTAGGCAACGGCTTTCGATGACCATGGTTCATCATCGGTGCAAAAATGATGAACAGGACTTGACCTCGTGAAGTCGCTGCCACCGGTGAGCGGACGGGCCCGTCGTCGGTGACCGGTCGCGGTGCCGTTGGCAGATCCGACCCGCTCGATCGCCGGGGGCTCCGGCCCCGTCAGCACCTGGGAGTCTGTTTGAAAAGGGCGGCTGGAAGCCTGCCCGACCCCTCGCACGTGAGTTTTCAGTCAGGCTCCCGGCCCAAACCATGCAGTCGGGATCGTCGGCGCGCACAGCAGCCCCGCGAGTGGTCCGGCGTGCCCTCGCTTCATCCGCCTGTCCGGCCCGAAGTCCGAAGAGGTGCCGGCGCTGGTGGGCGAACCGGGGTCGGTGTTCGCGGGCCTGTCGGACCTTTCCGTCATCGCGGCCGGTCTGTTGCTGGCGTTCTGGATGGTGGCGTCCCCGGGGTATCCCGAGGCGCGCACGATGGCCGGCATGGCGCTGGGCTGTAGCCTGCACTTCGTCTTCCTGTGGGCGGTGCTGGATCTGCTGTCGCGCATCCTCGGCGGGCTGGAACGGAGGGGGCAGGAAAGCCAGTGAGCCAGTGAGCCAGTGGGTAAGTGGGCAAGTGGGCAAGTGGGCAAGTGGGCGGTTGACCTACTTGCCTACTGGCTCACTGGCTTACTCGCCTACCCCCGCCTCCTTCCGCCTCCTTCCGCCTTGCCTTTCCGGCCTGCCGGTGTTCTAGCGAGATTGGCCATCTGTTCCTCGCCGATGGCTTCGAACATCTTTCGCCCGAGCTGCCCGACCGCCAGCGCCACACCCTCACGGTGCGCCTCGACACGCCGGACAATGTCGAGGATCGGGCAGAGCGGGAGTCCGCCGCTGGAAGGCCTGGTGCCGAGGGTGGAGGCGGGACCGGATACCGTCCGGTCAGCGCCCAGGGGTTCTCGCGGCCAGTTCGCGGAGGAGAGCGGCGAGCGCGCGCAGGGAGAACGGCTTGCTCCGGTAATCCGTCATCCCGGCGGCGATGCAGCGCTCCCGGTCGCCGACCATCGACAGCGCCGTGAGACCCAGCACCGGGGTGGCCGCGAGCACGGGCTCGGCCATCTCGCGGATCCGCCGGGTCGCCTCCATTCCGTCCATGTGCGGCATCTGGACATCCATCACCACGACATCCGGCCGGAGCCGGGACAACAGGATGAGTGCCGTCGGTCCGTCGCTCGCTCCGTGGGCGTCGAATCCCGCGTTGACCAGATAGTCGCAAAGCAGACCTCGGTTGATATCGTTGTCATCCACCACCAATACCCGGATCGGCATCGCGAGCATCGCTTCGGACGCCGGTGTCGGCGCGACCCTGTCCGTTACCGGGCCGACCGGAGCGGCTTCGGGATGTCCGACCGCTGCCGGGACCGAGGGTAGGACGAGGATGAACCGGCTTCCGATGTCGACGAGGCTCGTCACCGTCAAGGTGATGCCTTGCGCATCGGCAAATTGCTTCACCAAGGCAAGCCCGAGACCTGATCCTCGACGGGGCCGACGGCCCGGTATCCCGACCTGGGCGAACGGGATGAAGAGGCGCTCGAAATCTCCGGGTGCGATGCCGGGACCTTGGTCCACGATGAGCACGCGCGGGTTGCCCGAGGGACAGCGGGAGACGTCGACCGCGACCTCTTGCCCCGCTGGCGTGAACTCCACCGCGTTGGCCAGGAGGTTGACCAAGATCTGGCGCAGCATGAAATCGTCCGCCCAGATCTCGTCGATGTCCGGGGAGATGTCCACCCGGACTCCGACGCCCTTGTGCCGGGCAGCGGCGGACACCGTCTCGATAGCGGAGTGGATCAGCGGCCCCACCTTGAACCGGTCCATTTCCGCGGTGAGTTTGCCGGCGCCGACGCGGGCGATCTGGATGATCCGGTCGACCTGCCTCAGCAGGGTCTCGCCACACTGGCGGATCTCCGACACGCCCTTCCGGGTCGCGTCGGGCGCCGCGTCCGCCCCGGATGGATCCCTCATCATTTCGGTGAGCAGAAGGATGCTCGTCAACGGTGTGCGGAACTCGTGGGCGGCCTGCGCGAGGAAAAGGTCCCGGTTCTCCAGATCCGCCTTCAGTCTGGCGATCTCCGCGGCATGGCGACCGCTGCCGTCGGGCGGGGATCCGGATGTCCCGGGCGCCGGCGACGGGGAAGGAGACAGGTCGCAGGTGCAAAGCCGGGCCGGCACGCCTTCGAAGAGGACCGCGATCGAGCGGAAAGTCGCCATCACCCTCCGTTCGTCTTTCAGGCGGTAGAGCGCGGACACCGTCCTTTCTTTCGTTGGGTGCGACGTCGGGAGACCGGTCATCCCGACATCGAGTTCCGGCTGCACGAGGATAGCCGAGAGTTGCAGTGTCGAGAACTCGTCCGGGGTGTAGCCGAAAAAGGCCGTGCACGCCGGGTTCACGGCGAGGTAGCGCAGAGTCGCCGATCCGTGGATCCAGACCGGCCGTGAGGACGACTCCGACATCAGCATGAATTCATGCCGGGACAACTCGTTCATCGGCATCTGCGGGCCGTGGGCAGTGTCGCTCGGCGTTACCGGGGGGGCGGTCCTGGTGGGTTGGAGATGCACGTGGTTTCGATTCCGCCCGAACTATGGTCGCGGCCTTGATGTCCAGCAAGGTCCGCGGGACGCCCCAAGCAGTCACCCTATAGCGTTCCACCTATCTTTTTTAGTGTCGGGGAGGGAACAAAAGCTTACTGATCATTTCTTGCCAGCCCGGTCCCTATGCCTTTAGTTCGCTCTCCCCATCGGCCAGCCGGTACGCGTCCCACGGCTGGCCGTGATCCGGGA
>CAIWVP010000197.1 GCA_903916195.1 uncultured Verrucomicrobiota bacterium
ACGCTGACGAAGAGTGGCGTGGCGGTGGTCGCCGGGACGACGCTACTGGGCGCTAACGATTCGCTGGTGTGGACACCGGCGGCGAACGCAAACGGGACCTTGAATGCGTTCACGATCAAGGCGTGGGACGGCACGACGACCTCGGCCACCGCGATCCAAGTGCAGGTGACGGTCGCCGCGGTGAACGACGCGCCGACGCTGACGACGGTGAGCACATTGACGGGCGCGACCGAGGACACGGCCTTTACGATCAGCTATGCGACGCTGGCGGCGGCGGCGAATGAAGCGGATGTGGATGTCGGCGACACGCTGAGTTTCCGAGTAGAAGCGGTGACCACAGGGTCGCTGACCAAGAGTGGTTCATCTGTGGTGGCGGGCACGACGCTGCTGTCGACCGGGCAGTACCTGGTGTGGAGACCGGCCGCGAACGCGAATGGGACCTTGAGCGCGTTCACGATCAAGGCGTGGGACGGCACGACGACCTCGGCCACCGCGATCCAGGTGCAGGTGACGGTCGCCGCGGTGAACGACGTGCCCGTGGCCGGGGCGGACACGCTGACGCGGCCCGACAGCATGCGGGTGGCCAAGGTGTTGCTCGCCACGCTGCTGGCGAACGACACCGACCCGGAGAACGACACCTTGAGCATCACCGCGGTGGGTAACGCATTGCCGGCCGGCTCGACGGTGTCGATCTCCGGCGCCTTCGTCGTCTATATCGCGCCCAGCAACACGGCGGGCAACGGGAGTTTCACCTACAGGCTCAGCGACGGGACCGCCTCGGTCACCAGCACGGTGACGGTCACCGAGACCTCGTCGAGCGCTGCCGCCGGTTCACCGAATGCGACGAGCCTGGTCGTGGTCGGGAGCGACTATGTGTTGAAATTCCTCGGCGTGCCCGGACGGACCTACGGCGTGCAATACACCACCGCCACGGGCCTGCCCTACACTTGGAACGAGTTCCCGGGCCCCGTGAGCCGGGTCGCGCCGGATAGCGGCGTGATGAGCTACACCGACGTGAACCCATCCGGTCCGATCCGGCTCTACCGCGCCGTGCTCCTGCAGTGAGCTGGCATCACCCCGACACGCTTCAAGATCGTTCCTTCCATGAAAACCCAGCCTTTCCTCCTCACGGCCGCGCTGCTTGGGGTCCTGCCCGCGCTCAACGCGGCGGTGATCACCGAGAGCTACACCTTCAACGTGGGCTCGACCGCCGGGGACATCCCGGACCCCGGTTCGGCCACCTTCAGCCAACTCATCTCCGCCTCGCAGATCGTCCAACTCACCGAGGTGCGGGTCAGCCTGGACCTCAAGGGCACCTCCGCCGCGCCCGGCTGGGCCGGCGACATGTTCGTGTCGCTCAATCGCGACCTCGGCACGCAGACGGCGGTGTTGCTCAACCAGGTCGGCGTCACCGGGGTCGATTCTTTGGGGTTCGGCTACAATGGCTGGAACGTGGTCTTCAAGGACTCGGCCGCCAACGGGGACGTCCACCTCGGCCAGCCCACCGCGCCGGCCACGATCCTGACCGGCTCTTGGCAGCCGGACGGACGGCTGAGTCCCAGCGGGTCGTCGCGCACGGCGCTGCTCGACGTCTTCAACAGCGCCGCCGCCAACAGCACCTGGTATCTGCACGTCGCCGACCTCTCTTCCAGCGGGACCATGACCCTCAATTCTTGGACACTATCCTTCACCGGCGACACCAGCTCCTCCGTCCCTGAACCCCAGCACTTTGCAGCCTTCGCCGGCGCTTCCCTCCTCGGTTTCGCCCTCGTCCGCCGGTTCATCCGCCGCTGAGGTCGGGTAGGCGCCGCGAGGGGGCTCGCCCGGATGGGGCTCGCTGGATCGGGCCCCTCACGGACACCCGGATTCTCCGCGCTGGAGCGAGACCTCGCCGATTGGTCCTATCGGTACCGACGACCGACCGAGTGCGACTCGGCGATCCAGTCGGTCGCAAACGGGGGCGCACGAACCGGTTGACGGATCTGCCCCCCTTGCCGGTGGGGTGTCGTCGCTGCGTTCCTCGCCCCTCGGCTAACTTCGGACATCGCTCCGTGATGTAATTGCCTTATGGAGAGGCTGCAACAAACCGAGATGCGCCCAGATTTGAGCCGGTTTTGAACTTGCTCTTGCCTCCGCCGAATTCTTTTCGATATATTGCAATTGATTTGCAAAACAGCACTCCCAGCCGGACTGGCAGGGTGGCGGCGCTCCGCGCGTTCGCCGGTGGTGTGTTGTGCGCGCTCTTGATCGTGTGCGGCGCCGTGTCGGCCGATGAAGGCCGGCATCGGCAACTCCACGCGGATGACCAAGGCCACGGCCACGGCCACGACGCCGACGGCACCTGCGCGGTCTGCCTGCTCATCGCCGGTGGTTGCGATCTCACTCCACCCCCCGGGTCACCGGCGGTCATCGCGACCGAGGTTTCTCTGGAATGGACCGACGTGGGCGACACGTCACCGGATCGGGGCGTTCGCGCTGTCCGGAGCGACCGGGGACCACCGACGGACCGCGCCTGACTCTCGGCCGCGGGAGACTTGCTCCCGAAGTGCCGCCGTCGCGCTCCCGTCCGGATCCCCGGCAGCGGGAGGACCCGTCCGTCCTGTCGTCGGTCAGCCCGTTTCCCGGGCAGGCCGAGGCGTATCCCCCATCGTAGCCCTTTCCCTTTCCCGTCCATGCATCTCCGTCCCATCCCGCACCTGCGTGCCCTGCTGCCCTCCTTGTCCGTCGCAACGTTCGCTCTTGTGAACACCGCGGCCATCGCCCAGACCGCCGCCACGACCTCCTCGCCGCCGGTCCCGGTGGCGGCCGAGGAACCGATCCAGCTCCAGAAGGTCATCGTGACCGGCACGCCGATGGAGCGCACCTTGTTCGATCTCGCGACGCCGGCCAGCGTGCTGACCGACCGCGAGCTCGCCGTCCGGCTCCAGCCGACGCTCGGCGAGACCTTGAACACGCTGCCCGGCGTGGGTTCGACCTCCTTCGGTCCGAACGCCAGCCGCCCGGTGATCCGCGGGCTCGACGGCGACCACATCCGCATCCTCGAGAACGGCGTGGGTCTCATCGACGCCTCGGCGACCAGCGTGGACCACGCGGTCGGCACCGACCCGCTGACGATCCGGAGCGTCGAGGTCGTGCGCGGTCCGGCGGCGTTGTTGTACGGCCCGGCGGCGGTCGGCGGCGTGGTCAACGTCATCAACAACCGCATCCCCGATGCCCGCATCGGCAAGGCGGTCACCGGCGCCATCGAAGGGCGCCACGGATCCGCGGACGACTCCCGTTCCGGCGGTGCGGTGATCGAGGGCGGCAGCCGCGGGTTCGCCTATCACCTCGACGGGTTCACCCGGGAATCGGGCGACCTGCGGATCCCGGGTTTCGCCCGGTCCGCGCGGCTCCGCGCGCTCGAACCCCTGGCTCCCGGCGAGACCGAGGCCAAGGACCGCCTGCCGAACAGCCAAGGCAAGGCCGACGGCGGCGCGGTCGGGCTCTCCTACATCTGGGACAAAGGCCACGTGGGCACCTCCGTCTCGGGCTTCAACAACGTCTACGGGACCGTCGCCGAGGAGGACGTGACCCTCCGACTCCACCAACGGCGGGTGGATGTCGCCGGCGAGTTCATCGCGCCCTCGGAGAAGATCGACAAGATCACCTACAAGCTCGGCCTGTCCGATTACCGGCACACCGAATACGAGGGGCCGACCGCCGGCACGGTCTTCGAGAACCGCGGGTTGGACGGGCGCTCCGAATTGCTCCATGCCCCGTTCGGCCGCTTGCAAGGCGCCATCGGCTTCGAGATCCAACGCAGCGACTTCTCGGCGCTGGGCGCGGAAGGATTCCTCCCGAGGACGAGCAGCGCGATCGATTCCGGCTTCGTCTTCGAGGAACTGGACCTGGATCCGGTGCGGTTCCAGTTCGGCGGACGCCTCGACCACAACGGCGTCGAAGCCGCGGCCGACCCGGCGTTCGGCCCGGCGGCATCGCGCGACATCACGACCGGCAGCGGATCGACCGGCGTGGTGTACACGTTCCTGGAGGATTACGCGGCCGCGCTCTCCGCCGCCTACACCCAACGCGCCCCGAACTACCAGGAACTCTACGCCGACGGACCGCACGTGGCGACCCGCGCCTATGAGGTGGGCGACCGGAACCTCGGGGTCGAGGATTCGGTCGGCCTCGATTTCTCGCTCCGCCGGCGCGCCGGTTGGGTGACGGGAAACATCGGCGTCTTCTACAACCGCTTCGATCGCTTCATCTCCTTGATGCCGACCGGCACGACCGACGCTGCGTCCGGACTGCCCGTGTACGGCTACGAGGGAGTGCCGGCGGAGTTCTACGCGCGGAGGCGGAAGCCGTGTTCCATCTGGTCGATTCCGAAAAGCAGAAGCTCCATCTCGACCTGCGTCTCGATCGGTTGGAGGCGCGCGACCGTTCGACCGGCGCGCCGTTGCCGCGCATCTCGCCGATGCGCTTCGGTGGCGGGCTCGGTTACGACCGCGGACCGTTCGGAGCACGGATCGACGTGCTCCACCATGAGGCCCAGGACCGTCTCGCAGCCGGGGAACTCGCCACCGACGGCTACACGATGGTGGATACGACGGTCACCTACCGGTTCGCGTGGAGCGGCGTGCAGTTCGACCTGATGGCCCGCGGGGTCAACCTGCTCGACCAAGAAGCACGCAACCACGTGTCGTTCCTCAAGGACATCGCTCCCCTGGGAGGCCGCGGCGCGACCGTGAGCCTCCGGGCGAGCTTCTGACGGTCACGGCCCCTGCCCCGGCCGCGGCGCGTCAGGCGGGCATCACCGATGGCCGCCTGACGCGGAACCATCGGACGATTGCGGACACCAGTTCCTCCAGTCCAAGTCCTGGAACAGGTTGTCCCGCGCTTCGAGCGATTCCAGCAGGGGGACATCGCGGGCCGTCCGCGACGCCGACAAGCTTTCCGCCAGACGGGTGAATTCCGCGATATGCCGGCGGAAACGGTCCGCCGGATAATCGCCGGCCGTGCCCGTCTTCACGAGGAAAGGCCAGTCGCTCGCCTGCGCCAGCAACAGTTCGCGGGACGCCTGCCGCAGGAAACGCTCCGTCAAGGCGTCGGGATCGGCATCGCGGAAGTGTCCGGCGATGCGCGTAATCTCCGCCGCTGCGGTCCGGAGCGGCCGCTGCATCCAGGCGTTCGATCCGTCGAGCCACACCGCCAGGTGCCCACCTTCACCCCAGGTCGAAGCCGCCGGCATCGCCCTCTGGTGCGTGGGCTGCTCGGCCAGATACAGGCCCGGGGTGGTGAGGCGGACGCCGGAACCGGACGCGCACGCCATCCGGACGACCTGGTCCAAGAACTCCGGACCCTCGAACCACCAATGGCCGAAGAGCTCCGCGTCGTAGGGCGCCACGAGCAACGGCTCCCGGCCCGACAACGGTCCCGCGGCGGCGAACTGGCGGCGGCGTTCCCCGATGAAATGCGCGGCATGGCCGCGGACCGCCTCCAGCGCCGCCTTCCGCTCATAGACCTGCTTGTCCGCGGCCGGCACCTCCGTGCCGGTGATCCGGTGGTATTTGAAACCGGTGAACGTGCGCCGCGTCGTCGGGAGATGCGGCCGGACGTAGTCCCATTCGGCCTCATGGGCGAGATCGCGGTGGAACTCGCGATACCGGACATCCCCCGGATATCCCCCCTGCCGGCTCCACACTTGTCGTGCGCTGGCCGGATCCCGCCCGAAGACAGCGAACCCGCCCGGCGTGACCACCGGCGCGTACACGGCGGCCCGCGGCCGCGGCGTCGCGTTCAGCAACCCGTGCGTCTCGACGACCGACCAGCGGAGCCCGGCCTCGCGCAGGTACGGCTCCAGGTCGGGCGCCCAACCGCACTCGGGCAGCCAGATCCCTCGCGGCTTCCGACCGAACCGCCGCTCGTGGCCGGCGACCGCGGTGCCGACCTGGGCCCGGATCGAGGCCGGTTCGTCGATGAGCAACGGCAACAACGCGTGGGTCGCGGCGCAGGTGAGGATCTCCAGGTTGCCGGCCCGTTGATGCGCGGCGAAACGGTCGACGACGCTCCGGATCCCGCGACCTGTCTCCGCCGCCGCGAGAAGCCGTCCGCGATAGAAGACGGCGAGGGCGTTGAGCGCCGGGTCGAGATGCGTCCGCTCCAGCTCCTTGTCCGCCAGTTCCAGCAACGACGCGACGTGGCGCTCGTGGCGCTCTTGGAGCACCGGATCATCCAGCATCGCGCCGAGCGTCGGCGTGAGCGACATCGCCAACCGCCACGGCAAGCCGTCGCGCGTCCAGCCGTCCATCTGCTCCAGCAGCGGCAGGTAGCACTCGGTGACCGCCTCGAAGAGCCACGTCTCCTCATGGAAGCGCGCGTGCTCCGGATGCCGGACGAACGGCAGATGCGCGTGGAGGACGAGCGCGAGCTGGCCGATCATCGGAGGCGGAGATCTTCGAACTCGGACAGGCACGGACGGACGCAGATGGGTCGGGCTGGCCGGACGACAGGAGCGCGGGCGGCCCGCCCGCGCG